>CAZNNJ010000001.1:0-17943 GCA_964574305.1 uncultured Rhodospirillales bacterium
CGTCATGGCGATGGCCGGCCCGGATATCCCGCGTGAGCTTCGTGCCTTCGCCGGCGCGGCGGGCCTCAAGCGCCGATAAGGCAGAACCGCGGATTGTGATTTTCGGCCATCGCGAAGATCGATGGCCACATTGGCAATTTATTTGAACTCGACGATCGGGGAGAGGTTCGTCCAAAAAACGTTACACAATGTAACATACGTGTAGGTGAGTCGAAACCGAACATAGGCGCCGACATCAATTTCCGGGAATCCGGGACGGGCGCCGACAACAACGAAATAAGGGGAATGGGGATGAATAGACGCATGCTGACCGCACTTCTGTGCGCGACGACGACCCTATCTGCCGGCTACGCACTGCCGGCCCGGGCCCAGCAAATCGATCAGCCTGCCGCCGCGGCGGCGAGCGGGTTCGAGGAAATCGTGGTCACCGCGCGGCGGCGGGAAGAAAAGCTGCAGACGGTGCCGGTCGCGATCAGCGCCTTCTCCCAGGACGTGCTGAAGAAAAACAACATCGCGACGGTCGAGGACCTGCAGAACTTGGTGCCCTCGCTGACCGTTTCGTCAGCCAATCGCGATACCGTCGCGCTCAGCATCCGCGGCCAGGGCGGCTTTTCGCCCGGCGGCAGCCCCAGCGTCACCTCCTATCTGAACGAAGTGCCGGCCCCGGTCTATGGCCTGGGAAGCTATTACGACCTGCAGAGCGTCGAGGTCCTGAAGGGGCCGCAGGGAACCTTGTTCGGCCAGAATTCGGTCGGCGGCGCGATCACGCTGGTGTCCAAGCGGCCGACCAACGATTTCGGCGGGCATATCGAGGCGACCTTCGGAAATTATGGCGACAAGGAGCTCGAGGGCGCGCTGAACATCCCGATCGTGGAAGACAAGCTGCTGTTTCGCGTTGCCGGCCAAGGCCAATTGCGGGACGGCTATACCACCCTTCTCGGCACGGTGGCCCAGCCCAACAAGCGCTTCGATCTGGACAACCGGCAATTCGCCGCCGAGCGGGCCACGCTCACATTCCGGCCGACCGACGATATCCAGAACGACTTCATCTTCGACAATTACCTGAGCAACACGCACGGCAGCTCGTTCATTCTGGGTGCGGTCGACGCCAACTACACGCTGACCACCATCAATTTGCCGAACCTCGGTGCAGGGGGGACCTTTCCGGTGCCCCTGACGCTGGCCAACGGCTATCAGGGGCTCGGCATCGGCGACCTGACCAACCCGAACACGGGCGCTTCGACATTCTTCGCGCTGTACAACGCGTACATTGCCGGGAAAAAGCCATCCCTGGCGTTCTTTCCGGGGCTGCTGCCGGCGCTGGCGCAGCAAAAGGCATTGGGGATACGTCAGGAAATCCAGGGGTATGTCGACGATCCGAACGCCAAGACGATGAATCGGGGCTTCACCGACATCTTTACCTACAACATCAACGACGACATCACCTTCAAGAATATCCTGGCCTATCGCTATACGTCGACCTCGGCGAGGACAAACACGACCGGCGGGCCATTCCCGATCCTGACCTATCCCGGCAACACGTTCGCGCCGCAGCAGGACGAGCAATATACCGAAGAGCCGCAGTTTCAGGGCAAATCGTTCAACGACAAGCTGAGCTGGACGTTTGGCGGGTATTTCCAGAAGGATCCCAGCCAGCCTTATTACGTCAACCTTGAAACGATTTTCGGGACGGATCACATCGTCTCGCTCCAGAGAGAGGAGGAGACCGAGGCGATCTACGCCCAAGGCACCTACGATCTCTCCGACTTTGTCGAGGGCCTGAAATTCACCGGCGGCTACCGCTATACCTGGGACTATCGCTATCTGGCGGCCCACAACTACGCGGTCGGCCCTACGGGTAACACCTGTTTCTATACGGGCAATCCGCCGAACTGCCAGCTTGGCGGCGCCGGCAGCTGGCACGCCCCGACATGGACCGTCGATTTCGATTACCAGCTGACGCCGGACACGCTCGCCTATGTCGCTTCGCGGCGCGGCTATCGCTCCGGCGGCTACAACAACTTCGCCTCATCCATCGTGTCGAACACGAGCTTTGCGCCGGAATATGTCACCGATCTGGAAGTGGGCCTCAAATCGACCTTCGAGATCGCTGGCATGCAGGCTCGCACCAACATTGCCGCCTACCGGCAATGGTACGACAATATTCAGCTTGTCGTTTCCGCGACCCAACCCCCGTCCACGCCCGGCGGGCTTCCGACGCCAATATCCCTCACCATCAATGCCGCGTCGGCGATCCTGAACGGCATCGAGTTCGAGGGCACGCTCGTGCCTACAAAAGGGCTCGAGTTCCAGTTGGTCTATGCCTATGGCGAGGCCGGTTTCCAGAACTTCTTCTCGCCGGCGGCGGCGGTGGCCGATAATACCTACAACTGGGCCAACCTGCCGAAGCACAAGATCACCGTCGCCGCGGATTACCATCTTCCGCTCGATGCGGCCGTCGGCGACATCAGTGTTGGCGGCAACTTCACCTGGCAGGATCATTTCTTCAACTCGACGAGCCAGGACCCCCTGCAGACCACCCCCGACCTCGTGCTGCTCAACCTCCAGGCGCAGTGGGAGAACGTGATGGGCAACCCGTTCGACCTGTCTTTCTTCATGACGAACGCGACCAACAAGGCCTACGGGCTCGGCGGCTTCGAAATCTACCGGTCCGTGGGAACCAGCAGCCTGGTCTGGAGCGAACCGCGCATGTTCGGCTTCCGCCTGCGCTATCGGTTCGGCGCCGAGGCCGGGAGCACCGAAGAACCGGCGGCGCCCTATGTGCCGCCGGCGGCGGTCGCGCCGGCTGCGGCCCCGGCAGTGGCCCGCAGCTATATGGTGTTCTTCGACTTCAACAAGTCGGACCTGACGCCGCAAGCGGCGGCGGTGGTCGATCAGGCGGCGAAGAACGCCACGCCGGCGAAGGCGACGACGCTGACCGTCACCGGCCATACCGATACGGTCGGCTCGGACGCCTACAATATGCGCCTCAGCCGGCGGCGCGCGGAATCGGTCGCCGCCCAGCTCGGGAAGGACGGCATTCCCGCCGGCGAGATCGCGATCGTGGCCAAGGGCAAGCGCGACCTGCTGGTCCCGACCAAGGATGGCGTGCGCGAGCCGCAAAACCGCCGCGTCACCATCGTTTATGACGGTGGTCCGGGCGCCTAGGGCGGCCGGAATGGCGAGGGTGCGAAGAATGATCGGCCGCCGGTCGCTGGTGCGCGGCGCGGCCGGGGCTGTGGCCGTGGCAGCGGTCACCCCCGTGCTGAATGCGACTGTAGCGGCCGACGCCGTGGCCGACGGCACAGGGGCATTGCATGTGGGGCCGCGGGTCATCCCGGTTCCCAAGTCGATCAGCCCGGAGGCGCAGAAGGTCCTGGCCGACGGCGCCGCCAGGTTGAACGCGATGATGGCGGCCGCCGGCAGCGGGGCGCCGGACGCTCCGCCGCTCGACAAGGAGGGCTGGAAGAAACGGATCGCCGCGATCGACAAGGCTTTCGACCCGGTGGTCGACCGGATGCTGGCGGCGTCGCCGGCCAAGGTCGAATGGACGAATATGGGCGGCGTCGCCGTGGCGGTCGGCACGCCGAACGTCATGCGCCACCCGGACCGCGCGCGGCTCAACATCCATGGCGGCGGCTTCGCCTATCTGGGCGGCCGATACGCCATGGGCCAAGCCGCGCAGGCGGCCGCCGCTTCCGGCTGCAAGGTCTTCTCGGTCGATTACCGCAGGCCGCCCGATTTCCCGTTTCCGGCGGCGCTCGACGATTGCGTCGCGGTCTATCGCGCGCTGATCGAGACTTATACGCCCAAGAAGATCTCGATCGCAGGCGAATCGGCCGGCGGCAACCTGACCGCCACGGTTTCGCTCAAGATCCGCGATCTCGGCCTGCCGCTGCCGGGCGCGATCGGCATGCTGACGCCGGTCACCGATTTCACCAAGCTGAGCGATACGCTGCTGACGAATTTCGGCGTCGACACGGTGCTCACCACCTCGCCGAAGCCCGCCGTGCTCGATCCGATCGCCCTGCTTTACGCCGACGGGCACGATCTGAAGGACCCCTATCTCTCGCCGGTGTTCGGCGATTTCTCGAAAGGCTTCCCGCCGACCTTCCTGCAGTCGGGCACGCGCGATCTTCTGCTTTCGGACACGGTGCGCATGCATCGCGCCCTGGTCAAAGCCGGGATCGAGGCCGAATTGCATGTCTGGGAGGCGATGCCGCACAGCGGCTTCGGCTTCTTTACGCCGGAGGATGAGGAAATCCGCCGGCAATTCGTGACGTTCGTCGATAAGCACGCCGCCTAGCGCGTGCGGCCGGCCTGGATGCGATTTACATAGTTTACATCATGTAACATACGTGTTAGTCGAACCCCCGAAATGTCGTTGGGTTATCCACCGAATAAAGACGGGTCGGGAATGAATACCTTCAAAGACTGGAGCGCTTTCGCAGCAGGTTGCTCCTGGCGGTGCTGGCCAAAAGCGCCGCGATGGCCTTGGCCGGGCCGACATTTCCTGCCGACCCGCGGCCTACCCGGGCGGCTGGGTTGAAGCGGACTCGCTGATTTTACGGCCATCGTGAAGAAGAATGGCCGTCATGGCCATCGATCCGAACTCGACGGCCAGGCAGGGCTGCGTCATACATCCAATACACAATGTATCATATGTGTGACGCACGGGAATTCTCGTTGGTATAGAGAATATCGGCAATTCCAGCGATCTGGGAAATCCATCGACTGGTAAATATTAGGGGAGAATCCGGGTGAATACGCGGTTACTGACTGTACTTTTCTGCTCGACGGCGATTTTGTCTATCGGATACACAACGCCGATCCGGGCACAGCAGGCCGCGCAGGCTGCCGCATCCGAAGGGTCGGGGCTGGAGGAGGTCATCGTCACGGCCCGCCGGCGTGAGGAAAAGCTCCAGTCGGTGCCGATCTCGATCACCGCGTTTTCGGCTGAGGATATCAAGTCCCACAATATCGTCGAGCTGGAGGGGCTGCAGCATCTGGTGCCGTCGCTCAGCGTCAGCACCAGCACCACCCGCGATTCCATCAACATCTATTTTCGCGGCGTCGGGCCGACGACCAGCGCCGATCCGGCCGTCGTCACCTATATCGCCGACATCCCGCTGCCGCAGCCGGCCAACGCAGAGGCCTCGGGGTCGAGTGGCGCCCAGCCGGGCCTGTTCTTCGACCTGGAGAACGCCCAGGTGCTGAAAGGACCGCAGGGCACGCTGTTCGGCAAGAACACCACCGGCGGCGCGCTGCTGCTGGCGCCGCACCAGCCGACCAACAATTTCGAAGGCTACGCCCAGGTGACCCTGGGCGATTATAATCGGCACGATTTCGAAGGCGTGGTGAACGTTCCGATCGTCAAGGACAAGGTGCTGCTGCGCATCGGCGGCCAGGTCGCCCGCACCGACGGCTTCACCAAGAACCTGACCAGCGGCAAGGACCTCGACAATGTCGCCTACGAGACCTTCCGCGGCACGCTGACTCTGCGTCCGACCGACGATGTCGAGAACAAGACGATCTATTACTGGCTCCACTCCCATAATAACGGGACCGGCGAGCAGAATATCGAGCTCAACACCCAGGCGGTCATCGCTTCCACGCCATTCGGCAATTTGACCAACGGCCCGGTCCCCGGCGCGGTGAGGTTCCAGCAGATCGCTCCGACGCTGCCCTTCATCGAGTACGACGCGAAGGGAAATATCCTCGGCCTCACCTCCTATCCCGATCTGAACAAGGTCTATAAGCAGGTTCGGGCGCTTGGTCCGCGTGAGGTTCTGAACGGGCCGCTCGACCCGGTCAGCGCGTATCGGGAA
This sequence comes from uncultured Rhodospirillales bacterium, assembly GCA_964574305.1. Classification (GTDB taxonomy): domain Bacteria; phylum Pseudomonadota; class Alphaproteobacteria; order BOG-932; family Roseiterribacteraceae; genus BOG-932. The sequence continues at coordinate 5,829 of CAZNNJ010000001.1, forward strand.
TGGGGCATCATCAACAAGACGCGGTGGGACATCACCGACAATCTGACGTTCCACAACACCGCCTCCTACCTGATCGAGAAGGTGAAGCTCGGTGGCGACTATGCCGGCCTGCCCATCCCCTATTTCGACAATGGTGGACCGGGCGACGGCGCCCAGTGGTCGCAATTCACCGAGGAGCCGCAATTCTCCGGCAAGGCGCTGAATGACGGGCTCGACTGGTTCGTCGGCGGCTACCTGTCGTTCGAGCATCCGGTCGGCCCCCAGATCGGCAGCAACTGCGTGCTCTGCACCGAGGACACGCCGCTGTCGGCTTACAGCATCGGCATCATCGGCGAGACCCAGCGCTCGCAGGCGGCCTATGCCCAGGCGACCTACAATCTGGGCAGCCTGTCGGACATGCTGGACGGGCTCCGCTTCACCGGCGGCTATCGCTATACGTGGGACTATCGCTCGGACTATTCGAGCCGCATCACCGCCGCCAGCGGAGTGGTCAATGCCGCCGGCTCGGGTGCGTTCCATTCCCCGTCCTGGCTGATCAGCGGCGAATATCAGGTCGACCCTGAGACGCTGGTCTATCTGTCCTGGCGGCGCGGCTACAAATCGGGCGGCTTCAACGTCTTCACCGGCAACAAGGCGACGTTCGAGTTCAAGCCGGAAATCGTCAAGGTGGTCGAGCTCGGTCTCAAATCGGACTGGGACATCGACGGGATCAAGGCGCGCACCAACGTCGCCGCGTACCATAACGACTATACCGACAAGCAGGAGGCGTTCGCCGACCCCAGCAACCCCAATGCCGCCGTCGTGCTCAATGCCGGCAAGGTGCAGCAGGACGGTTTGGAGCTGGAGGCCCAGATCGTGCCCGTGACCGGCCTGGAGATTTCCGGCCTCTACTCCTACGAGCACGCCAAATATCTCGAGTTCCACGATGCCCTCGGCAACAACATCAGGGACAACACCTTTCCCTTTGTGCCGCAGAACAAGCTCAGCCTGAACATCCGCTACTATTTTCCGATCGATGCGAGCCTTGGAAAGCTGAGCATCTCCGGAAACTGGGCCTACCAGTCGCATTTTCAGTTTCAGTCCAGCAAGGGTGCCGACCCGCTCGGCATCATCGGGTCCTACAGCCTGTACGACCTGAGGGTGGATTGGCAGAACGTGCTGGACAGCCCGGTCGATGCCAGCGTCTTCGTCAACAACCTGACCGATACGGTCTATCGGGTCGGCGGTCTGGCGGTCTTCCCGGGAACGCTCGCCTTCGACACGGCGGTTTACAACCCGCCGCGCATGGTCGGGGTTCAGTTGCGCTACACCTTCGGCGGCCCGTCGGAGGAAGAGGCGCCGGCCGCGCCCTACACGCCGCCGCCGGTGGCGACTCCGGCGCCATCCGTGCCGAACAGCTATCTGGTGTTCTTCGATTTCAACAAGTCTGACCTGACGGCCCAGGCGAAAACGATCGTCGACCAGGCCGCCGCCAATGCCGGACCGGCGAAGGTTACCCGGCTGACCGTGACCGGCCATACCGACACGGTGGGCTCGGACGCCTACAACATGCGCCTCAGCCGCCGCCGCGCGGAATCGGTCGCGGCCCAGTTGGAGAAGGACGGCATCCCGTCCAGCGAGATCGAGATCGTCGCCAAGGGCAAGCGCGACCTGCTGGTCCCGACCGCCGACGGCGTGAAGGAGCCGCAGAACCGCCGGGTACAGATCGTCTATGGCGGGAATGCGGGGGCCTGATGAACGGCAAGAAAGTCGTGGCTGAGGGGCTGTATCTCGACGCGCGGATCATCCCGATCCCGCACTCGATCAGCCCAGAGGCCCAGGCAGCGCTGGCGGCCGGACGGCCGCCGCGCCCGCCGTCGCCACCGATCTCGGACAAGGCGGCCTGGCGCGCCCATATCGCTGAGAGCAACGCGGCCTTCACCACGATGATGGAAGCGGCCACCGCCACGCTGCCGGCCCGCGCCGAGCTCACCGATATCGGCGGCGTGCCGGTCTATGTCGGCACGCCCTATACGATGGCGGAGGCCAACCGCGACAAGGCGCTGATCCATCTTCACGGCGGTGCCCTTGTCCTGCTCGGCGGCGAGCCGGTACGGCACTTCGCGATCACCGAGGCGGCCACCATGGGCTGCAAGCTGTTCGCCGTCGATTACCGCAACCCGCCGGACCATCCTTACCCGGCGGCGCTCGACGACTGCGTCGCGGTCTATCGCGCGCTGCTTGAGACCTATCCCGCCCACAGGATCGCGATCTCGGGGGTGTCGGGCGGCGGCAACCTTGCCGCGGCGATGACGCTCAAGGCCCGCGATGCCGGCCTGCCGCTTCCCTCGGCGGTCGGCCTGTTCTCGCCGGAGGTCGACCTCACCGAATCGGGCGACAGCTTTCAGACCAACCGCGATATCGACGTGGTGCTGCATGGCAGCCTCGCCGCCACCAACGCGCTCTATGCCGATGGGCACGATCTCGCCGATCCCTATGTCTCGCCGCTGTTCGGCGATTTCAACAAGGGCTTTCCGCCGACCTTCGTCCAGTCGGGCACGCGTGACCTGTTCCTGTCGAATTCGGTCCGCATCCATCGTCGGCTGCGGGATGCCGGAATCGATGCCGAGCTGCATGTCTGGGAGGCGCTGCCGCATGCCTTCTTCGGCGGTGCGCCCGAGGACCGCGAGCTGCATGTCGAATTCAGGCGCTTCCTTGCCCGGGTCGCCGGCTGGGCGAGGCCTTAAATGGAAATCAACATAGTTTACACTATGTAACATACGTGTTAGTCGAACTGCGAAGCAAAAGCAGGGGAATGGATACAAGATGACAAGCCTGGAAGGGCGGATTGCGCTGGTGACGGGCGCGGGGCAGCCGGACGGTATCGGGCAGGGCATCGTGCGCGCCTTGCTGGCCTGCGGCGCGGCGGGCGTCGTCTTCTCCGACATCGATGAAGAGGCCGGGCGTGCGTCGCTGGCGGCGGTCAATGACCGGTTCGGCGCCGACAAGGCGGTTTTCCTGGTTCATGACGTGACCTCGTCAAGCGACTGGACCCGGGCGGTGGGCACTGTGCTCGACCGCTTCGGCGGGCTGGACATACTGGTCAACAATGCCGGCGCCAGCTTCGCCGGCTCGCTCGCCTCGCTGTCGGTCGAGGATGTGCGGCGCGGCATGGGGGTCAATTTCGAAAGCCAGTTCATCGGCATGCAGACCTGCATGCCGGCGCTCGCCGAACGGGCGCCGCGCTGGACCGGGGGCACGGCGATCGTCAACAACTCGTCCGTCGGCGCCTATCTCGCCGACCCCAGCAACCTGACCTACAACGTCTCGAAGGCCGCCTGCCGCATGCTGACCATGTGCGCGGCGAAGGAGCTGGGGCCGAAGAAGATCCGGGTCAACTCGGTGCATTACGGCGTCATCGACACACCGCTGGTGCGCAAGTCGCTCGAACGCCGGGTGGGACTGGGCCAGTTCCCGGACACCGATACGGCGCTGACGGCGATGACGGCGATGAGTCCGCTCAAGACCGTCGGCACGCCCGACGATGCCGGCGCCGTCGTCGCCTTTCTGGCCTCTGACGAGGCGCGATACATCACCGGCGCGGGCTATATCTGCGACGGCGGTCTGACCACGCAGTTCTGAGGGCGAAACGATGGCCGCAATCACCCTGCCGCAGCCCGAAATCGTCCTCGACGGCTTGGCGATGCCCGAGGCGCCGCGCTGGCACGATGGCGCCTTCTATTTCTCCGATGTGTGGTCCGGCCGGGTCTTGAAACTGAGCGGTGACGGCGGCCTCGATACGGTCGCCGATTTCCCGGGAAAATATGCCAGCGGACTGGGCTTTCTGCCCAATGGCGACCTTTTGACCGTGTTGATGGACGAGCGTCAGGTCATGCGCACGCCGCCTGGCGGCGACCCGGTGCTCCACGCCGACCTCAGGCCGCTGACGCGCTTCCATATCAACGACATGGTCGTCGACCGGCAAGGACGGGCTTATGTCAGCCAGCCCGGCTTCGACATGTGGGCCGAGAGGATCGAGCCGCAGACCACCGACATTATCGTGATCGAGCCTGACGGTCGCGCCGGTATCGCCGCCAGCGGGACGCATTCGCCGAACGGCATGGCGATCAGCCCGGACGGGTCGACCCTGTTCGTCGCCGAATCCTCGGCCGGCTGTATCTCGACCTTCGCCATCGCAGGGGATGGCACGCTGTCCGACCGCCGCGTTTTCGCGCAATTGCCTGACGGCGGCATTCCCGACGGCATCTGCCTCGACGACAGCGGCGGGGTCTGGGCCGGCGTCCCGGTCTCGCTGGCCAAGCTGGAAGGGTACGGGCTCGGCGTCCAGCGGATCGTCGCGGGTGGAACCGTGACCCATAGCGTCCCGGTCAGCGCCGGGCATCGCGCGCTCGCCTGCGTCATCGGCGGCGAAGATCGGCGGTCGCTCCATATCTGCACGGTCGACATCGCCCATCCGCAGCACGCGCTGGCGGCCAAGGCCGGCCGGATCGAGCGGATCGAAATCGATTTCCGCGGCGCAGGGCTGCCCTAGAGATGGCCGACCTGTTCTCGCCCCTCGCCATCAAGGATGTGCGCCTCAAGAACCGCATCGCGATGTCGCCGATGTGCCAATATTCGGCGACCGACGGGCTGATGGGCGCTTGGCATATGGTCAATCTGGGCTCCCGCGCCGTCGGTGGGGCCGGGCTGGTGATCGCCGAGGCGGCGGCGGTATCGCCCGAGGCTCGGATCACGCTGGAGGATCTGGGGCTGTGGAACGATGCCCAGGCCGAATCCTGCCGCCCGGTGATCGCCTTCATCAAGGAGCAGGGCGCGGTGCCGGGCATCCAGCTGGCCCATTCCGGCCGCATGGGCGGGATGCGCAGCCCATGGAACGGCAACGACTATCTTCCGGAGGATCACCCGCAGGGCTGGCAGCCAATCGCGCCGTCCGGCACGGCGATCGGCGGACCATACGATCGCGTGCCGCGCGAAATGTCCCTCGCCGACATCGACACGGTGAAGCGGGACTTCGCGTCGTCGGCCCGGCGCGCGGCGGAGGCTGGGTTCGAGTGGCTGGAACTGCATTTCGGCCATAGCTACCTGCTGCAGAATTTCTTCTCGCCGCTCGCCAATCGCCGCGACGACCGCTATGGCGGCGGCTTCGAGAACCGCGCCCGGCTGTTGCTCGAAACCTTCGAAGGCGTGCGCGCCGCCTGGCCCGAGCGGCTGCCGCTGATGGTCCGGCTCGGTGTCCGGGACTTCGCCGAGGGCGAGCAGCCGATGGAGGAGGCGGTCGAGCTGGTCCGCCAGCTCAAGGCGCGCGGCCTCGACATCATCGATGTCACGCTCGGCTTCAACGGCGCCGCCGGGGCGGGGCCCTGGGCCGAGGAGGCGTTCATGGCCTCCAGCGCCGAGCGTATCCGGCGCGAGGCCGAAATGCCGACCGCCACCAGCTGGAATATCCGCGATCCCTTGGCTGCCGACCGGCTGGTCCGCGACGGCAAGGTCGATCTGGTCATGCTCGGCCGGTCGCTGCTGGACGATCCCTACTGGCCCTACCACGCGGCCCGCGCGCTCGACCGCGAACAGCCGCAACACACGCTGCCTGTCCAATACGCCGCCTGGCTGCATGGACGGGAAACGATCGGGGCGACGCAATGAAGCCGGAGGTGACGCACGATGCCGCTTGATCCCGAAATCGCCGCGATTCTCGAGCAGATGCCGGCGATGCCGCCGGTGAGGTCGGTTCCGGTCGCCACGATGCGGCTCGGCGTCAACCAGGCGACCGCCGCCGCGCCGCGGCTCGATGTGTCGTTGTCGCGCATAACCGACAGCGCGATCGAGGGGCCCGGCGGCCCCTTGCCTGTCCGCATCTACACGCCGAGCGGGAACGCCCCGTTCCCGCTCCTGGTCTATTTCCATGGCGGCGGCTACGTCATCGGCGACCTCAATATCGCCGATGCCATCTGCCGGGCGCTGGCCTATCGGACCGAATGCGTGGTGATGTCGGTCGACTACCGACTGGCCCCCGAGCATCCGTTTCCGGAGCCCAATGAGGACGCCTACGGCGCCGTGCTGTGGGCGGCGCGCCATGCCTGGGAGATCGGGGCCGATCCCGATCGGCTGGCGGTGGGGGGCGACAGCGCCGGCGCCAACCTGTCGGCGGCGGTCACGCTCAGGGCGCGCGACGGCGGGCCGAAGCTTCGCGCCCAGGTGCTGATGTATCCCAGCACCGGCTATCCCGACCCCGATAGCCAGTCTTTCAGGGACTATGCCGACGGCCCGATGCTGACCGCCGACGATTCCTATTTTTACTGGAGCCAGTATCTGGGCGACGTCGAGCGCAACCGGACCAACCCGGACGCCTGCCCGTCGGTTGCCGCCAGCCATCGCGGCCTGCCGCCCGCCTTTGTCGCCACCGCGGAATGCGATCTGTCGCGCGACAATGGCGAAGCCTATGCCGCCAAGCTGATCGCGGACGAGGTTCCCACCGTGCTCAGCCGCTATCCCGGCATGCCGCACGGCTTCTTCACCTGGGTCGGGCATGTCGCCACGGCCGACCGCGCGATGGACGATATCTGCGCATGGCTGAAGCAGCAATTGCTGCCGGCCGCCTCTTAACCGGAGCAGGATACATGGACGGAGCACATCACCCCGATCTCGCCATCGGCTCGTCGATCCCGGGCGGGCTCGACTATCCCATCCGCGACACGGCCATGCTGCGGCGGGCGATCGACGAGTCGATGCCGCAGCTGCCGCTGATGGTGCTGGCGCAGCTGACCGGCGACGAGGCCCTGCTCGACCGCGCGGCGCCGCATGTGAAGCCGATGTGGAACGGCCCGACGGTCTTTCCGCCCGAGCTCGACCGCGAGATCCGCGATCGGCTGTTCGAGGTGCTGGCGAGCGGCGCGGCGGCCGAGGCGCCGCAGGTTTCCGAGGCCTTTCTCAAGAAGATGATGAGCGTCTGCGTCGGCGAGCCGGTCGCCGACGAGTTCATTCCGCTGCTGGTCGAGCAGATGGGGTTCGAGCCCGCCGGGCGCTTCGTGCCGGCTCCGCGCAAGTCCCCGCCGGAGGGCTACAAGGTGGTGGTGATCGGCGCGGGCCTCTCCGGCATCGCTGCTGGCGTAAAGCTCGCCGAGGCCGGCTACGATTTTCGCATCTACGACAAGAATGCGGAGGTCGGCGGGGTGTGGTGGCAGAACACCTATCCCGGCGTCGCCGTCGACACGCCCAGCCATTTCTATTCCTTCTCCTTCCTGCTCAATGCCGAATGGCCGCGCTTCTTCTCGTCCGGCCCGGTGCTGATGGAATATTGGCGGCGGGTCGTCGACGCGTTCGGCCTCAGGCAATACATGTCGCTCGGTACCGAGGTCCGGTCCTGCGCCTATGACGAGGCGCGGCAGCGCTGGCGCGTGACGATCCGGCCGGCGGAGGGGGAGGAGACGGTGGTCGAGGCCGACGCGGTGATCTGCGCCGCAGGCCTGTTCTCGCATCCGGTGGAGCCGGACATTGCGGGCCTCGCCGACTTCACGGGGCCCAAGCTCCACACCGCCTATTGGGATGCGTCGGTCCCGCTCGACGGCAAGCGCGTCGCGCTGATCGGAACCGGGGCCAGCGCGGTCCAGGTCGGGCCAAGCATCGCCGGCCATGTCTCGCATCTCGACATCTTCCAGCGCACCCCGCCCTGGGTGATGGTGCGGCCGGACCGCGACTATAACCAGCCGGTCGCCGACTCGTTCAAATGGGCGCTGGCCCATATCCCGCATTTCGCCCAGTGGATGCGCTTCTACACCTACTGGTTCGCCTCGGACGGCACCTACGCGGTGGTCAAGGCCGACCCGAACTGGCCCGACAGCGACACCTCGGTCAATGCGGCCGGCGAGGGGTTCCGCCAGATGCTGCTGGCCGGCATCCAGAAAAAGTTCGCCGACCGGCCGGACCTGATCGCCAAGATCACGCCCAACTATCCGGTCATGGGCAAGCGCCTGCTGCAGGACAGCTATTGGTACGACACGCTGAAGCGCGACAATGTCGACCTGGTGACGTCGCCGATCGACCGGGTCCCCGCCGACGGCGTGCTCACCAAGGACGGGGCGGATCATCCCGTGGACGTGCTGGTGCTGGCCACGGGCTTCGCCATGACCAAGATGCTGCGGCAGGTCGAATTCACCGGCCGCGGCGGCCAGACGCTGCATGATATCTGGGGCGAGGAGGACCCGCGTTCATACCTTGGCACGCTGGTGCCGGGCTTCCCCAACCTGTTCATGATCGGCGGTCCGAACGGCGGCGCCACCCATGGCGCCGGCGTGAACATCTATTCGGAGGCCCAGGTCAACTACATCCTGGCCTGCCTGGACACGCTGATCGAGAAAGGCGCGAAGACCATCGAGCCGACCCAGGCGGCCCATGACGCCTATAACGAAGAGGTCGACCGGGTGTTGGAGGGGATGGTGTGGAACCACCGCAATGTCACCACCTATTACCGCAACAGCAAGGGCCGCAACTTCGTCTCCTGCCCGTGGCGCATCGTCGATTTCTGGCACAAGATGCGGGGGCCGAAGCTGGAGGACATGGTCCTTGGCTGAGGGGCCCCATCACCCCTCGACGGTGTCGACCCTGAGGCGGGTCAGCTTCAGCGTCTTGATGCGCCAGCCCTGCGGCAGCTTCGCGTAGGTCTCGCGGTAATGGCCATAGCCATGCATCTCGCGGATCGGCGCCCCCTTGGGCCAGCGCAGCATGTCCTCCATCGCCCAGATGCCCTCCGCCGTGGTGTCGGAGGTGAATTCGATCTCGGGCATATGGCCGTGATGGGTGGTCAGCACGCCCTCCAGCGTCCCGGCCAGGTCGGCGATGAAGCGCGCCGGGTCGCCGCCCGAATGCCATTCCGGATTGGGCGCCGGCGGGGCCTCGCCGTCGAAGACGATCGGCGCGCCGTTCAGGTCCTTCGGCGTATAGGCCTCGGTCGAATCGATGATCGCATCAGGGGTGAAGACATCCAGGTAGCCGGCCCAGTCCTTGCAGTCCAGGGTGCGGAAATACCGCGCCTTCAGCTTCTTGATCTCCTCAAGCGCCAGAATCCGTTCGTTCTCGGTCATGACCTTCCCCCTTTCGAAAACCATTCACAAAAAATGTTTTATGGGTAAATATAGTTTTGTCAACCGGGAAGTGGGCAAAGAGTAAATAAAAACACAATTAAATAACGGTTTTAATAAACAGGAGGAAACATGGACGCCGCGCGCAATGCTGGTGGGTCGACGCTGTTCGAGGCCGCCCGGCTTTTCGTCCTTCTCTCGGGCGGGGCGCTGGCGGCGATGGTCCAGCTTGCCATCCTGCCGTCGCTGACCCGCATCGCCGCGGTCTATGCCGGCGACGGATCCGGGGCGATCGACGGCGCCTCGATCGCGCAGCTGGTGACGACGGTCGCTGCGCCCACGATCGTGCTCGGCGCCCCCATTGTCGGCTGGCTTGCCGGGCGGGTCAGCAAGCGGCTGGTGCTGCTGGTTTCCGCGCTCCTGTTTGCCGTTTCCGGCGCCGCCGGGGCGGTCGCCCCGGATATCTGGACGATGCTGCTCTCCCGCATGGTGCTGGGCCTCGCCTCGGCCGGTCTGGGCACCGTCTCGATGGGGTTCATCAACGAGTATTACGCGACCGGGAAGCGCGACCGGCTGATCGGCTGGTATGCCCTGCTCGGCAGCGGCGGGGCGCTGGTCGTGCTGATCGCCGCCGGCGCGCTGGCCGAGATCGACTGGCGGGCGCCGTTCGCGCTCTATCTGATCGGGCTGCCGATCTTCCTGCTTGCCCTGCCGACGATCAAGGACGTGGAGCGCGCCCGGATTGTCGAGACGGGAGCCGGCGGGGGCTCGGTCGCCGGTGCGACCGGCATCCTGCTGCTGATCGTCCTCATCAGCATCGTGATGTTCATGGCGACCGTCCAGGGCCCGTTCCTGCTGCAGGCGAAGGGGATGGACAGCCCGGCGATCCAGGCGGTGATGGCCGATATCACGACCGTCGGGGCGATGACGGGGGCCTATCTGTTTGGCTTCCTGCGCCCAAGGCTGGGCTTCTCGTCGATCCTGTTCGTCCTGCTGCTCTGCCTGGGTGTCGGAACCGTCGGCTTCGGGCTGGCCGGCGGCATGGTCGCGATCGGGGTTTTCGCCGCTGTGAGCGGGCTGGGCGCCGGCTTCATGACCCCGCTGACCCAGAGCGCGATTCTCAACATCGTGCCGCCGTCGGCGGTCACGCGGGCCCTGGGGCTCAGCTTCAGCTGCATCTTCCTGGCCCAGTTCCTCCACCCCTTCGTCCTGGCGCCGCTGCGCGCGGCCGCCGGGATCGAGGGCGCCTTCATCTGGGTCGGCGGCGTCACGCTGCTGGGTGCTCTTGCGGCCCTGCTGTGGCGGATGCGGGCCGGGCTGCGTGTGGCTTCGTCGGCCGGCGGTGGGGCAGTTTGAAATTTTTACCGCAGAGAACGCGGAGGACCGCGGGGAACACCTGGCCTCAAAAAGGAATTTTCACCACAAAGAACACCAAGGTCACCAAGACAGCGGAGCGAAACGGACAAGCGCCGCTTACTTCGATGAGGCCGGCGATTGGGACGGGCACCGGCCTCTTAGTGTTCTTTGTGTTCTTTGTGGTGAATGGATTTCTTTCTTATTCGGCTCTGACCTCCGCGCCCTCGGCGGTTCTCCGCGTTCTCTGCGTTAAAATCTTGACAACGCGTTCACCCGCCCCGCGCGACGAGGCCGCCGTCGACGGTGAAGATGACGCCGGTGGTGTAGGCCGAGCGGTCGGAGGCGAGGAAGGCCATCAGGTCGGCGATCTCGCGCGGCTTGGCGGCGCGGCCCAGCGGCAGGTGCTTCATCAGCTCCTCATGGCGGTTTTCGTCGCCCAGATGGGCGGCGGCGCGCTGCTTCATCAGCGTGACGATGCGGTCGGTCGCGACCGGGCCGGGATTGATGCCGACGACGCGGATATTGTCGGCCAGGCTGCGCCCGCCCAGCGCCCGGGTGAAGGCCATCAGCGCGGCGTTGCCGGTGCTGCCGGCGATATAGCCGGAATCGAACCGCTCGCCGGCGGCGCCGATATCGTTGACGATCACCCCGCCGCCGCGCGCTTTCATCGCCGCATAGACCAGGCGGGTCAGGTCGATATAGCCGAACACTTTGAGGTCCCAGGCTTCACGCCAGGCTTTCTCGGATACCGCGTCGAGCGAACCGCCGGGGATATCGCCGGCATTGTTAACCAGTATGTCGATATCAGTCGCCGCCGCGGCCAGGCGCGCGACCTCGCCCGGCTGGCGCAGGTCGGCGGCATGGACATGCGCTTCGACCCCGTGAAGGCGCGACAGCCGATCGGCGAGCGCCGCCAGCAGCGCATGGTCGCGGGCGGCCAGGCGAAGGTTACAGCCCTCCTCGGCGAAAACCTCGGCGGCGGCCGCGCCGATGCCCTTCGACGCCCCGGTGATCAGCACCGTCTTCCCCTTCAAGCCCAGATCCATGTCCGGCCCACCCCATGTTCGATTTTGATCTTCCCAAATCGCGCGGTTCGGGCTAACACGTATGTTACATAGTGTAAATGATGTATGGCGCCGTCTTCGAACGCGCCTTGTGGGAAGGGGAAGACAGATGGGCCGTTTCAGCAATCAGGTGGCGATCGTGACCGGTGGCGGTTCGGGAATCGGGGCGGCCATCGCCGCGCGCCTTGCCGAGGAAGGCGCCCGGCTGGTGCTGGCCGGCCGCAGGCTGGATGCGCTCGAAACGCAGGCCGCCGCGCTGGGCGGCGGGGACAACATCCGTTGCTGTGCCACCGATGTCGGCGTGCAAAGCGAGGTCGAGGCGCTGATCGAATTCACCCTGGCCGCATTCGGCCAGATCGATGTGCTGGTCAACAATGCCGGCTTCGGCGGGTTGGGCCGCGTCACCCAGATCGATCCGGCCAGTTGGCATGCGCAATTCGCGGCCAATGTCGATTCGGTGTTCTATGCCTGCCGCGCCGCCATCCCGCACCTGGCCAAGACCAAGGGCTCGATCGTCAATATCTCCTCGGTGTCCGGTACCGCGGCCGATTACGGCCAGAATGCCTACAACGCCGGCAAGGCGGCGGTCATCAACCTGACGCGCGCGATCGCCATCGACCA
>CAZNNJ010000001.1:17953-18426 GCA_964574305.1 uncultured Rhodospirillales bacterium
CGAGTCAATTGCGTCAGCCCCGGCCTGATCGCTACGCCGATGATCGAACAGATGCCGCCGCAGGCCTTGGAGGCCTGGGGCAGCGTCATCCCGCTCGGCCGGCCAGGTCGTGCCGAAGAGATCGCGGCGATGGTCGTGTTCCTCGCCTCGGCCGAGGCTTCCTACATCACCGGGCAGAATTTCATCGTCGATGGCGGCGTCACCGCCCATACCGGCTCGCCCAACCTGCTGCGGATGCTCGGTTTCTAAATACGCCTGTTGGGCCGCGAATAAGAGGGGAAAGTCGATGAAGCGTATGCTGGCCATTGCGCTGTCTGCCGTCATTTTCACGGCGGCGTCCGCCGCCGCTGAGCAGCCCGAGGCGCAGATCAAGCGCGGCGAAGCGCTCTATGCCGCCAGCTGCGCCTCCTGCCACGGGGCGGACTTGCAGGGCAAGTCGGCGCTGGACCTGGCCGGCAGCGGCGTGATCTCGC
>CAZNNJ010000001.1:18436-19262 GCA_964574305.1 uncultured Rhodospirillales bacterium
GCCGCGGGGGGTGCGGGCCCGTGCCGTCTCTGTTAGGCGGGCTAACGCCCAGGCCTTAGGGCGCCCCGGGCAGTCTCAACCCCCGGAAATATCTCGACCTGCCCGCCTTCACCCTTGACAAGAACCCCATCCCGCTCGCCGGCGAGCTTTCGGCCGAACCGGCGATCCTGGCGCGGATTCCGGCGCAGCCCGAACGCGGCGCGCGTCATGAGGAAACGCTGGTGACCAAGCGCGACATCACCACCCAGCTGGGCGGCGGCCCGACCCAGGCCGAGCTCGCCGCGGCCGGCGGCAAGACCACCGACTGGCTGTTCTGGACCCACGATTACGGCGGCCAGCGCTTCGTCGACATCAACCAGATCAACAAGAGCAATGTCGCGTCGCTGCGCCCGGTCTGCGTCTATCAGCTGGGCGACACGAACTCGTTCCCGGCCAACCCGATCATCTACAAGGGGGCGATGTTCATCACCAGCCGCAACTCGGTCGTGTCGCTCGACGCGGCGACCTGCCGGCTGAACTGGCGCTATGACCGGGTCCAGCGCGTTTCCCAGGGTTTTGCGCTCAAGGTCAATCGCGGCGTGGCGATCAAGGACGGCAAACTGGTCTTCGGCACCAATGACGGCTACCTGATCGCGCTCGATGCCGGCACCGGCAAGAAGCTGTGGCAGCGCGAGGTGACCGACCCGGCCAATAACGGGGGCGGCTTCCAGTCGGCGCCGCTGATCTATGACGACCTCGTGGTCATTGCTCCCGGCGCCAGCGAGGCGCGGGTCAAGGGCCGGGTCGAGGCACGCAGGCCCCCCGCCGGCGAGCCGGCGGGGAAATA
>CAZNNJ010000001.1:19272-30543 GCA_964574305.1 uncultured Rhodospirillales bacterium
GGATGCAGGTTTGGGTAGATAAGGCGCCCTTGGCCGGGGCCGGCGCCTTAAGGCTGGCGACCGGCGGGCCGGTGTGGAAATTCAACATCATTCCCGACGACGGCGAACCCGGCGCCGACACATGGCCCAGCACCGATGCCCGCAGGCATGGCGGCGGCGCGGCCTGGGGGACGATGAGCCTGGATACGAAGAGCGGGCTGGTCTATGTGCCGGCCGGCAATCCGACGCCCGACTTCGACGGCACCAAGCGGCCGGGCGACAATCTCTACAGCTGCGCGGTCGTCGTGCTCGACGTGCGGACCGGCAAGCTGGTCTGGTATCACCAGGTGACCCCGCACGACATCCACGATTACGACCTGACCCAGGCGGCGCCGCAATTCTCCGCCACGGTCGCCGGCAAGCCGCGCAACCTGGTGGTTGCGGCCGGCAAGGAGGGCGTCGTCCACGTGCTGGACCGCGATTCCCATGAACAACTGTATGAGTTGCCCGTCACCACGCGGCAGAACACCGACAAGGTCTGGGTCCAGCCCGACGTGACCGCCGACAATTCGACGGTCTGCCCGGGCCTGATCGGCGGCATCGAATGGAACGGGCCGGCCTTCAATCCGGGCACGAAAATGCTCTACGCCGCCTCGGTCGACTGGTGCCGCATCGCCCGCGACCCGGCCGACATTTCGCGCGGCTATCTGACCGCGATCGACGCCACGACCGGCAAGATGGCGTGGCGCTACAACTCGCAGCGCCCGATGGTGGCTGCGGTCACCACCACGCCGGAGCTGGTCTTCACCGGCGAGCTGACCGGCGACCTGCTGGCGCTGGACGCCAAATCCGGCAAGGAGCTCTACCGCTTCGCGCTGGGGGCGCCGATCTCGGGCGGTGCCGTCCCCTATGCGGTGGCCGGCAAGGAATATGTCGCGGTGGCTTCGGGCGCGGTCGCCGCCTATTGGCAGGCGGCGCCCGGCGCCTCGGCGATCACGGTCTTCGCCCTGCGGTAACATGTAACCGGCGTATTGCTACCGGAGTCCCTGTCACAAAAAATTCAGACGAACATCGCTTTCGCTCCGCCGATCGTTTTGATACGGTCGTATGGTATGGTCGGATGACGGCCGCCATTCGGGAGGAAACTGCGATGATGATCACCCGTGCCAACTTCCTCCGCGGCCTTGTCGCCACCACCGCGCTGCCGCTGACCGCGCGCGCCGCGCCGCACGAGGTCGGGGCCTTCCAGGCGGAGGGCTTAGGCGAGGGCGCTGCGCCGTTCAGCGCCCGGCCCAGGGGCGGGGCGGCCCCGCTGCGCTTCGCCGTGATCGGCGACAATACCGGCATCGCCCGGCCCGGTGTGTTCGACGCGGCGATGACCCAGATCGGCTGGCTGCGGCCCGATTTCATCCTCTCGGTCGGCGACCTGATCGAGGGCTACAGCGACGACAAGGCGACGATTGCCAGGCAATGGGACGCGGTTGAGCGCTCGATCGCCAAGGCTGGCGTGCCCTTCATCCACACGCCGGGCAATCACGACGTCGATAACGAGACTACGTGGGCTGCATGGCGGGAGCGGCGGGGCGCCGGCTATTACGCCTTCACCTTCAAGGGCGCGCTGTTCATCATCCTCAACACCGAGGACCCGCCGACCCCGATGTCGGACAAGATGGCAGCCCAGTTCTATTCGATGGTCGACATGATGGCGAAGGACCCGGACAAGGCCGAGAAGACCATCGGCGACTACATTGCGAACAGCGCCAAGCCGAACATCCGCGGCAACGAATATGCTGAGGCGGACCGCTGCAATATCTCAGACAAGCAACTCGCCTTCGTCCGCGATACGCTGAACCGGCGCGAGAAGGCGGCCTGGACCTTCGTCGTGCTGCACAAGCCGGCCTGGAAGATGGCGAGCCCGGCCTTCGCCCGCGTCCAGGCGATGCTGGGCCAGCGCCCCTACACCGTCTTCGCCGGCCACACCCACTATTTCACGCACGACGTGCTGGACGGGCACGACCTGATCAACATGGCCACCACCGGCGGCATCAAGCAGCAGAACGGCCCCGGCACGCTGGACCACACGATGCTGGTGACGCTGGAGCCGTCCGGCCCGCGCTATGCCAATATCCGCTTGAGCGGCTTGATGGACGTGGCCGGGGACAACCTGCAGGTGCACGCCTATTAGGCGTCTTCGCGCGGACTTCGAGTTCGCGCAATAAGGCTTGCCGAGACACAGTGTTGTGTCATACTTGCCGCCATAATTTCGGCAGCAAGCCGATCCCGCGCGCCAGCCATGAGCCGACGGTGCGCAGTTGACGGCTTTTTGGGGAGGCATCGATGACTCTATCCCGTAAGGCATTGTGTGCGAGTGCTCTGGCGCTCGGCGCGGCGGCATTCGCCAGCGCGGCCAAGGCTGAGACCCGCGGCTATGTCGTCAGCTGGTTCTACACCGCGGCGGAATCGCAGAAGGACGATTGCCCGGACGGCACCAACCCGCTGTCCGACGTGATGGTGAAGCAATTCCTGATCGATATGGGCAAGACCAAGGAAGAGATCGACAAGCTGTATGAGGATTACCCGAACAACCTCTATGTGCCGCTCTATATGCGCGGCAAGCGCGATGGCAAATGGGTCAATGTCTATGCCGACCCGACCTCCGTCCCCGACCCGAACATCAAGTTCGCCAAGGGCCATGTTGAATACGGCTTCAACCTGGACGGCAAGGACGGGCCGAACGATTTCGTCGATCCGCAGACGGGTGAGAAGGGCGTCGACGACATGCTCTATCGCGCGCTCGGCTGCTTCATCACCCAGCGCGCCTCCGGCGGCAAGCGGGCGACCTGGCCCGACATCGAATGGGATATGACCCGCGACCAGATGCCGGCCTGGCTCATCGAGGTGTCCGGCATCCAGCGCGACGCCAGCGGCAAGATCAAGGACGGCGACGTTCAGCTCAACATCTTCCGCGCCACCGGGCCGGTGACGCGCAATGCGGCGGGCGATCCGCAGTCCGATATGAGCTTCACCGTCGATACCAACCCGCGCACCCAGAATGTCGTCCATGCGACGATGAAGAACGGCACGCTGTGGACCGACCCGTTCGAGTTCTACATGATCCAGGACCCGTTCGCGGTGGCCGAGTATCATTTCAAGAAGACGCGGATCCGCCTCACGCTCAATGACGACGGCACCGCCAAGGGCGTGCTGGGCGGCTATCAGCCGTGGCTGCCGATCTATGAGAGCTTCGCGCTGGGCGGTTCGACCAACGAGCTCAACCTGTCGGTCAACACGCCCGGCATCTATTACGGCCTGAAGAAGCTGGCCGACTTCGAGCCGGACGCCAACGGCCAGAACCAGTACATCTCGTCATCCTACACGATCGAGGCGGTTCCGGCCTTCATCACCCACCCGAACGCCGACAAGACCTCAATGGTGGTCGGCCCGGTGAAGTTGGCCCAGTCGCACTGACGGGAGGGCTGCGCGTAGGGTGGGCTGAGCACAGCGAAGCCCACCAGCCGCGCAAAGTGCGGCATTCGGTGCGACCGGATGCTCCCAAATGGTGGGCTTCGCTTCCGCTCAGCCCACCCTACGGTTTACCCTACGGCTTGGCGATATTTCCCGAACCGGTGCATTCGCGATGGCGCGCTACCGCAAATCCCTCTTCCTGCTCATATGTTTTTCCTCACTGCTGATGGTACTTGCGGCATGCTCGGCGGACCAGCCGCCCTTGGCCCAGCTTTCGGCGACTGTGGCGACCCTGCCGAATCCCGCGGGTAAGGACTTCACCGACAGCGACGAGCCCGCGCGCGGCGCCCGGCCGGCGTTGACGACGGCAAAGCATCAGCTGCGCGACTGGATCGATGCAGAGCTTACCGGCAGCACATATCGCGACGACATTCGGGCTTCCGCCTTTGCCGATGCGCTGAATTCCAAGCTGAAGGCGGCCAAGGTCCCCGTCGGCGTGCGGGCGTGGAGCGATAAGGGTGTGCTGATCGTCGTCACCTCGTTCGGCATAATCTGCGGCACAGACGATTCGATCTATGGCTGGAGCTGGGATGGCAGGGCGTGGCGGCGCGTGATCGAGCATGAGATCACCGACTACACGCCGGACCATTACAATCCGGAAACCGTCGACGACCTGGAAAATGTCCATTTCGCGCCGGCCGGAACGGCCAGCGACGGCAAGTCCTATGTCCTGGCGACGGCCGTCAACACCTGGTGCACAAGCGGTTGGCAGGACAGGCGGTTCCAGCTTTACGCGGTCGACAAATCGGCCGCCGCGGCGAAGCTGCTGGTCGATGACAGGGCGCCGGCCTTTACGAATGAAGGCAACCGGAAGGCCAGCCTGACGTCGGATTACATGGCGATCGAATATACCGGGGGTGAGAGTGCCGGCGATCCTCGGAAGGAGCTCTTCGCCGACCACGTGGTGCTCTTCACACTGAAGCATGGCGGGGCGACGCGCATTTCCTGGGCCGCCTTCGATGCCGAGGATTTCACCAAGCGATGGCTTGCCGCATCATGGAGCGAAAGCAGTGCCTTCAGCGCATCCGGCGGCGGGTTGGAGGCATGGCACGACAGGTTGCGCGATAAACTTGCAAAAAAGGCAAAGGACTCCGCCTGGACATCGTTCAATGATCCGGTTCGTTGTGGGGATTCCGACCTTTTTCAGTATGGAATGCTTTACGGGACTTTGAAGGCCGACGGTGATCTCGATGGCCAGTTGGACAAAATGGTGTGGGAACATATGCCGGGCGAGCCGGCTAACACACGTACACAAGTCCGGGCGCTACACATCCTAGAGCGGCTGAAAGGGGAATACAGTCAGCCAATGACGGCCTATTTCATCGCCAAACGGGTCTCACCCTATCGCTATGAGATGACCGAGGTCAGGAAGACGCCACGCCCGGGTTGCCCGGCGATGGGGGAGTGATAGCCCCTACGCCACGATCTCCGAAATCGCCTTGCTGGTCAGCATAGACCCCGCGCCCCAGCGGTCGGCGGAGACGCCCATGATCTGCTGGACGGTCAGGCCCACCCGGCTGATCGGGTCGCCCTTGCCGGCGACGTGCTGGCCGGTCTTGATGCGGCCGCCGGCCTTGCCGATCAGCATGATTGGGATGCCGTCGACCGAATGGGTCTTGGCGAACTGCGTGTCGGAATGGGCGAACAGCAGCATGTTGTCGAGTAGCGTACCGTCGCCTTCCCTGACCGCCGCCAGCGCCTTCACGAAGGCGCCCAGCGCCGTCAGGCTCTGCTCCACGAACCAGGTCGCCTGCGGCTGGTAGCCGACCGCCGGGTCGACCTGCTCTTCATGGGTCAGCTGGTGATGGCTGGTTGAGCTGCCGGTCTTGCGCAGCGACGAGGCGGAATCCGAGAACACCACGTTGAACACCCGCGTCTGGTTGCAGGCGACCGCCATCGCCAGCAGGTCGGCCATCAGCGCGTGCGTCGCCGCGGCCTGGCCGACCTCGGTGCCGACGGGCGCGTCCTTGGGCGCCTTGGGCACGATGCAGGCCTCGGCCGGCGGCGGCTTCTGGAGCTGCAATTCCAGCTGCTGCTCGAGCTGGCGCAGCGAGGTGAAATACTCGTCCAGCCGGGCCGTGTCCGCCGCGCCCAGCCCTTTCAGGAAATGGGCGCGATGCTCGCTGACCGCCGACAGCACGCTCCGGCGCAGCATGATTTTCGGGTCGGGCTTGAAATCGGCGGCGTTGGGGTCCTGGAAATCGGGGCCGAAGATGCGGGTATAGAGCGCGACCGGTGAGATTTCCGACGGGTTGCGGGCCCCGGCGCTGCGGCTGCTGTAGCTGTGGCGGGTGTCGCCGGTCGCCGTGACCTCGATCGAGCGGAAGCGTGTGCCGGTCCCCACGACATCGCCGACCAGTATGTCGATGGTCGGATTGGCGAAGTCGTCGGCCTTGTCCGGCGCGAAGCCGGTGCGCACCGCGATGTTGCCGCTCGAATGCGGGAAGTTGGAGCGGCCGTCGAGGATCGCCTTGAATCCCGTCAGCACCACCATCCGGTCCTTGAACGGGGCCACCGGCTCAAGCTCGACCGTGGTCTCGTAGCCCGCGCCCAGCGTCTTGGGCACGAACCGGTCCGGCGTCATGCCGCAGCCCCAGAACCAGGTGCCGAAGCGCAAGGGCAGCCGCCCGCCGGCGGCCAGCGCCGTGCCGTTGCCGTTCAGGAAGCAGTCCAGCAGCGGCAGGCCGACCGTGACCGCGGTGCCGCCCATCATGCCCTTCAGCGCCGTGCGGCGGGTGAGAAATCTGCTCATCGCTCTGCCTCCTTGATCGGGCTGGCGGAAGATATGCGGTAGAATGCGTCGGACAGTGCGACCCGCCGCAGCAGGTCGGGCAGGCGGTAGCCGTCGGCGGCGAAGCGGCCTTTGAGCCAGGCCATGTAATCGGCCTCGCCGGTCTCGACCGCCCGGCCGGTGCCGTAACGGTAGACGTCGCCGACCAGGCAGGCGACGGTCGCTGGGTTGTCATGCATCGCCTGGCCCAGCCCCGCGGCATCCTTGAATTCGATCCCGTCCAGCTCGCCGGAGGCGTCGATCGGGGCGCCGTTCTCGGTCGCGCGGTACTGGCCGGCGCCGTCGAAATTCTCCAGCGCCAGCCCGATCGGGTCCATGATCTTATGGCAGCCGGCGCAGACCGCGTCGGTGCGGTGCGCCGTCAGCCGGTCGCGCGCCGTCCTGTACTTCGGGTTGCCGGTATCCTGGACGATGGCGAAGTTGACGTTGGCCGGCGGCATCGGCACCGGCTCGCACAGCAGCAGTTCGCGGATCGCCTTGCCACGCAGGGTGGCGGAGCTCCGGCCCGGATGGGCGTGCAGCGACAGGAAGGCGATCTGGGTCAAGAGGCCCGCGCGCGGATCGCCGGCGGCGAAATCATGCGCTTCCCAGCCGCTGCGCGTCTCGACCGGCAGCTTGTAGATCATGCCCAGATTGCGGGTGAGGAAGGTCTTGCGGGTGGTGAACAGGTCGCGATAGTCGCCGCGCTGGGTCACCAGGAAATCGGTCACCGTGCGCAGGGTCTGCTCGCGCGCGTCGTTCGCCACCTTCAGGCTGAATTTCGGATAGATCACCGAATCCTTGGCCAGCGCGTCGAAGCTGTCGAAGGCCAGCATGTCGGCGAAATAGGCTCGCACGCCCTGGGTCAGCCGGGACGAGGCCAGCAGCCGGTCGACCTGGGCTGCCAGCTTTTGCGGATCGCGCAAGTCGCCGCGCCCGGCCGCCGCCAGCAGTTCCGCATCCGGCGACGTGTCCCAGATCAGGAAGGAGAGGCGCGATGCCATCGACCAGCCGTCGAGCCTGCGCTGGCCGGGACGGTCAGGATCGGGCTCGGCGGCGTCGCCGCGGAACAGGAACTCCGGCGCCGCCAGCAGATCGGCCAGGCCATAGGCGAGTCCGGCATGGAAATCGCCCAGCGTGTGCGCAGCCGCGCCTGCGACCGTGACGGCGCCCTGCAGTTCCTCATCCGTCAGCGGCCGGCGGAACAGCCGCAGCCCCGCCTGCTTCAGGAAACCGGAGGCGCAGGCCGCATCCGGCGCCTTGGCATCGCCCGGCTTGCAGCCGACCAGCCGGTCGCGGTGCTGGGCATCCACCACCTGGGCGGCGATGCCCTGGGCCATCGCGTCGTATTGCTCCAGCCCGGCGGGCGTCACCGTCACCTTGGCGGTGCCGACCGCCAGCAGCCCGTCGGCCCGGATATCCGGCTCGAACCGGCCCGCGACCTTGATGTCGTCGCCGAAGATGTCGGCGATGGTCTGGCGATACTCGGCTTCGGTCAGCCGGCGCACTTCCGCCGGCCCGCCGCCGGTCGCCGGCTCCTTCGGATCGCAGCCGGTCAGAAGAACGGCGCAAGCCAGCGCCCCCAGAAACCAGCGTGTCACTTCGGGTCGGCCGCCGCCGTCTTCGTGTCCTTGGGATGGATGACGAAGGCCGGGATCGCCTCGATCCGGAAGGCGGTCGAGATGGCGCCGCACTGCCCGGTCCTGGCGTCGGGATAGCCGTCGGCCAGCGTGTTGAGCGCCTCGTAGACGGCCGGGCAACTGTAGGAAAGCAGTACCGAGGTCACCACCATCGGCTGGCGGATGAAGCCGTCATACAGCGTCTCGACATCGTAATAGCCGCCGATCTTGCCCTTGATCGAGCCATCCGGCTGCGGCGTCAGCTCCAGCCGCGCGCCCTTGACGTAGAAGTCGGTATCGACATAGCCGGCTGAGCGGTAGTTGAGGCGGATATCGACCGGATCGGTGGTGATTACCCCGTCGACCATCTTGCCCTCGGCCACCGCGCGGTACTTGGGGTCGCTGTGCACAGCCAAGCTGGCGTCGGGCAGCACATTGCCGGCGGCGTCGACCTGGGCCTGGTCTTGAGACGAATAGATGCCGACCTCGATATGGGCGTTGTTGCGCGGGTCGGTCATGCCCTTGATCTCGAGCAGGATCTCGTACTCGCCGGCGCGGATATTGTCGTAGGCGTATTTCTCGATATCCGCGCCCTTGCGCCAGCCGCGGATGCAGCCCATCGCCCGCCACAGCTGATTGTCGACTTGGGCCTTGCCGTCGACGGACGTGAAGCGCTCATGGGCGCAGGTTCCGCCAACGGGGTGGCTCTGCAGATCCATCCCGTCGGCGACATGGCCCTGGATGGTACGCAGCGGCGGGGAGTCGAAGTCCTTCGGATCGGCGCAGCGATTGTGGGTGCGCTTGCCGGGGGCGATGAAGCCGCCCGGGGCATAGAGCAGCTTCCACAGCTCCTTCTCCGCCTCCGGCTTCGACAGGCGCTCGCGCTCAGGCTGCGGCAGGCCTTCGAGATAGATGTCCTTGGCGCTCTTGTTCAGCCCATCCGGGCAGTCGGCCGGCCCGCCGTCATGGCTCGCGAAGGCGATGCTGGTCACGATATAGCCTTTGGGTGCGTTGTCCTCCCCACGCGCCGGGCTCACCGCCAGCAGCACGCCGGCGACGATGCAGGCAGCCTGCATGCGGGCGTTCATCATCGAATGCCTCCCCGTTCGCGGCCCCTTATTCTGCTGTCTGGCCGTACCCGCCGATGATCGGCGCTTGCGCACGCATGTCAATGATCCTGTTGCGGTCGGGCTGCGTATGGGCTTGCGGGAAATAAGAGTTCTTCGGGTATGGATTGCGGTTTATAAGGGTTACTCTGTTAGGTGCTGAATCAGTTGTATTTTATTTAATCTGTCGGATTTTCGTTTAAGTCGATCGGACAGGTTCGCCGGGCTGGAGTTGGTTCCCGGCGGCGATGGAGAGGGAGAAGAGACGTGTCCGGTCCTATCACCGTCAGCTCCGGCGTAACCTCGTCCGGCCTTAACCTGATCCTCCAGACAGTCGACATCCTGTCCGGCGGCACGACCTCGCAGACGATCGTCAATTCCGGCAGCGTCGAGAACGACCAGGGCCTTGCGGTATCGACCACCGTCAGCAACGGCGGCATCGAGAATGTCCAATCCGGCGGCGTCGCCAGCGGAACGTTCCTGGTCAGCGGCGGCGCCCAGGTGGTCAGCACCGGCGGGCTCAGCGTCAGCGCCGTCGTTTCCGGCATCTTCACCGGTTCCGGCGTCGGCCCCGCTTCCGCGTCGCTGGAAACGGTTCTCGCCGGCGGCACGGCGAGCGGATCGACCTTGGTCAGCGGCGGCGCGCAGGTCGTCAGCGCCGGCGGCATCAGCGTCGATGCCCACGTTTCCGGCTCGTTCTTTGTCTCGGCCTCGAGCACGACGTTCAGCGCCACCGAAACGGTGCTGGGCGCCGCCAGCAACACCAGCGTCGGCAGCGGCGGTCTTCAGGAGATCGGGTCCGGCGGCGTCGCCGTTGGGGCATTCATCGTCAGTTTCGGCCTTCAGCAGATCGATGCCGGCGGCGTCGCCAGCAACACCTTCATCGTCAGCGGCGGCTCTGCGACCGTCGAGTCCGGCGGCCTCTCCGTCAGCACCACGGTCAGCGGCGGTTTCGGGTTCGTCGCAGGCGAAACCGTCAGTTCGGGCGGCAGCGCCAGCACTGTCAGCGTCGGCCTCAACGGCCGGTTCACGCTCAGCGGCGGCAGCGCCAGCAACGTCTTCGTCGTCAGCGGCGGCACCGTGGTGGCCGGCTCCGGCTCGACGATCAGCGGCCAGCACCTGTTCAGCGGCATTTCGGGCGACGGGTTCCGTTCTTCCGACGACATCGTCGAGTTCGGCGCGACGATCGTCAACACCTCCGCGACTCGCGGGGCTGCGGTGCAGGTCGCCGGCACGGCAAGCTCCCTGTTCGTGCTCAGCGGCGCCGGCCTCCAGGTCAGTTCGGGCGGCCTGGTGTCGAAGACCGTCATCTCCGGTGAACGCGCGCTTCCCAAGGGCGGATTTTCTTTCGCCTCCGGCTACATTGCAGCCGGTGGTGTCGCCAGCAATACCAGCGTCGGCGCTTTCGGAACGCTCAGCGTCGGCGGCATCGCCCAAACCCTGTCGGTGCTGAGCGGCGGCGATGTCTTCGTTTTAGGCGGCGGCAAAACGGTCGGCACCACCGTTGCGGGGTCGGGTGGCGGAACCGTGCAGGGCGGCCCGAGCTTCTCCCTTGAGCTTGTGTCGGGCGGCGGCGTCGCCAGCACGACCACTATCTCGAATGGCGGCCTTCTGGAGCTCATCGGCGGAACCGCCATCGGCGTGAATGTCAGGTCCGGCGGAGATTTCATCGTCACGCTGAGCGGCCTCGCATCCAACGTCACGCTGTCCAGCACGGTCGGCGGGGCGGGCGCCTTCGGGTTCGTTTCGTCCGGTGGTCTTGCCTCCAGTGTGACGGTCGGCGCCAACGGCTCGCTCTTCGTCACCGCTGCGGAAGCCGACACGGTGAACATAAAGAGCGGCGGCGTTATCAACGTCGGCTCCGGCGGCTTCGTAAACGGTGTCACCGTGTCCTCGGGCGGCACGCTCAATATCGAGAATTTCGGCTCGGCGTCCGGGATCACCTTGCTCAGCGGCGCCTTCGAGTTCGTCCATCAGGTCGTGTCCCTGAGCGGTTTCGTCAGCGGCGCGACGATCTCCAGCGGCAGCACGCTCGAGGTCGACAGCGGCGGCAGCGCGACCTCCGTGACGGTGCTGTCCGGCGGCGAGCTGATCTATGCCGGCGGGGGCGTTACCGGGGGGACGTTCAGCAGCGGCGGGCCTGTGTCGGGCGGGAACGGCGCCTCGGTCGGCGGGTGTGTGCTGGGGCCGGGGGGTGCGGTGTTCGTCCACGCCGGGCGGCCGGTGCAGGGCAAACTACCGTCCCGGGGCCCCCAGGCCCTCGACCCCCGCC
>CAZNNJ010000001.1:30553-49944 GCA_964574305.1 uncultured Rhodospirillales bacterium
TGCTCGTGAGCCTCGTCTTTCTTAGACCGAGAACGGTGTTCGTCAGCTCCGGCAGCTCGGAGACGGGCAACATACTGTCCGGCGGCACCGAGTTCATCGAAGCCGGCGCCGTCGCCAGCGGGACGATCGTGTCGAGCGGCGGCTTTCTGGCAAACGAAGGCGGCAGCGTCGTCAACCCGACTCTTCTGAGCGGCGGCACGTTTCTGCTCGCCAGCGGCGCCGCCGCCGGGCTGCTGACGATCAGCAACGGCGTCACGCTGGATGTCGATCAAGGCGGCACGGCGAGCTCGATTACCGTGCTCAGCGGCGGAACGATCCTGAATCTCGGCGGCACGGTGAGTGGGCTGGTGTTGTCGAGCGGCGCGACCGAGGTCGCCGGTTCGGGGGCGGTGGTCAGCGGGGCGGTCATCAGCAAGGGCGTCACTTTCACACTTTTGTCCGGCGGGACGGCGAAATCTCCGCAAGTGCTCTCCGGCGGCAACCTGCTCTTCGCAGGCGGCTCCGCGACCGCGCCGGTCCTCCAGAACGGGGGCAGCGCGACCATCCTCTCCGGCCGGGTGAGCGGAATCGTGGTGAACAAGGGCGCGGTCCTGACGGTTCTCGCCGGCGGCACCGAGGTGAACGCGCGGATCCTGTCCGGCGGCGAGATACGGCTGTTCTCGGGAGGCACGGTAAGCGGCCTTACTGTGTCGAGCGGCGGCAGCGCCACCATCCTGGCGGGCGCCACCGTCAGCGGCCTTACCGCCGGCGCAGGGGCGATGCTGATCGTATCGTCGGGCGCCACCGCCTCGGCCATCAAGGTGACCAAGGGCGGTGAGATCGTCTATGCCGGCGGCACGATCGTCGCGCCCAAGGTCAGCGCCGGCGGCCTGATGGGCATCGCCTTCGGGGCCTCGGTCAGCGGCATGGTCGTCGGTACCGGCGTGACGATGCTGATCGCCTCCGGCGGCGCGGCGAGCAGCACGATCCTGCACGGCGGCAACGAGATCGTCTCGGCCGGCGGCAAGGTCGTCGGCACGACGGTGATGAGCGGCATCTGCGACCTCTCGGTCGCGGCCAGGGCCAACGTGGCCCTGTCGATTTCCGGCTTCGCGCAGGGCGACATATTGCGCTTCGCCGGCTACCAGTTCGGCCCGAACGAGACGGTGTCGTTCGTGCAGAATACGGCCAGCAAGGGGACGCTCACCCTCACCGACGGCGCGCTGAAGGCAACCGTCACGCTGTTCGGCCAATATGTCGCCACCGGCTTCCAGGTGTTCTCGGACGGCATTGCCGGTTCAGTGATCAGCTACAATCCGAACGCTGGTCCGGCGCTCGCCGGGCTCGCCGTCAAGCATGGATAACGCCTTGTAATTCCCACGCCTCCGCGCGATCCTCCCCGCAAAAGAGTGGGGAGGAAAGCGAATGGACGGGCACACCGCTGGGGTGGAGCAGTTCGACGCCGTTGTCGTCGGCACGGGGTTCGGCGGGATGTACATGCTGTACCGGGCGCGCCAGGCCGGGCTCAAGGTGGTGGCGTTCGAGGCCGGCGACGATCTGGGCGGCACCTGGTACTGGAACCGCTATCCGGGCGCGCGCTGCGACGTCGAGAGCATCGAATACCAGTATGGATTTTCCGAAGACATCGTCCAGGGCTGGAGCTGGAGCGAGCGTTATGCCGGCCAGGCGGAAATCCTGCGCTATGCCGATTATGTCGCCAACACGCTCGACCTCAGGAAGGACATCCGCTTCAAGACCCGCGTGACGGCGGCCGCCTATGACGAGGCGACGGCGCGCTGGACGGTCGAGACCGAGCATGGCGACCGTGTTTCGGCGCAGTTCTGCATCATGGCGGTGGGCTGCCTCTCGGCCTCGCGCATCCCGGATATTCCCGGCCTTGCCGACTTCAAGGGCGAGCATTATCACACCGGCGCCTGGCCGCATGGCGGCGTGGACTTCACCGGGCAACGGGTCGCGGTGATCGGCACCGGCTCGTCCGGCGTGCAGAGCATCCCGGTGATCGCCGAGCAGGCGGAGCAGCTCTGGGTCTTTCAGCGCACCCCCAATTTCAGCCTGCCGGCGCTGAACCACCCGATGGCGCCGGACTATATCCAGCACTGGAAGGACCGGTTCATGGAGGAGCGCACCAAGGCGCTCGCCAATAACGGGACCTTCTTTTCCGCCAACCCGCAATCGGCGTTCGATGTCGGTCCGGAGGAACGGCGGCGCAATTTCGAGGATCGCTGGGGCAGGGGCGGCTTTGCCTTCGTCCAGTCCTACAAGGACGTGCTGAACAAGCTGGACGCGAACACGCTGGCGGCCGATTTCGTCCGCGAGAAGATCAGGGCGACGGTCAAGGACCCGAAGGTCGCCGACCTGCTCGCCCCGACCAACCACCCGATCGGCACCAAGCGTCTGTGCCTCGATACCAATTATTACGAGACCTACAACCTGCCGCACGTGACCCTGGTCGATATCGCCCACACGCCGATCGAGCGGATCACGCCGGACGGGGTGTTCGTCGGCGGCCGGGAATACAAGGTCGACAGCATCGTCTTCGCCACCGGCTTCGACGCCATGACCGGGGCGTTCCTGCGCATCGACATACGCGGCAAGGGCGGCCTGACCTTGAAGGAGAAGTGGGAGGCGGGACCGCGCACCTATCTGGGGCTCAGCGTCGCCGGTTTCCCCAACCTGTTCACCATCACCGGCCCGGGCAGCCCGTCGGTGCTGGTCAATGTCATCATCGCGGTCGAGCACCATTCCGACTGGATTCTGGCCTGCATCAACCATATGCGGGGCAAAGGCCACGCCACCATCGAGGCTGAGGTCGATGCCGAGGACCGCTGGGTCGAGCATGTCAATGAAGAGGCCGACAAGACGCTCTATCCGATGGCCAATAGCTGGTATGTCGGCGCCAATATCCCTGGCAAGCCCAGGGTCTTCATGCCCTATGTCGGCGGCTTCACGAAGTACGACACGATCTGCAAGGAGGTCGTGGCGAACGGCTATCGCGGGTTCAGTTTCGGGTAGGCCGACCCCCGCCACCGCATTCAGGCGCTCCAGCTGCCGGATCACGAACAGGTCGATAAAGTAGATTTTGAACAGAACGGCGAATGTCGCCGCACAGCCCCCGGCCCATCGCCCGTTACAGTGCACGGTCTCTCTGCGCGCGACGCGGTCCTGCCGCGCGGCGGCGGTACAACAGGTCGCATGGGCCCGCCCTCCGGCCGGATTTAGTTGTTCTTGTAATGGGATCGTCGAAGCGCGATTTTCGCGGGAAAGCGTGCGGGGAGGGTGTGGTGAAATCGAGGTTTTTATTTCTTTGCCTGGGTTTGGCGTTGCTCGCCGGCCCCGCCGTGGCGCAGACCGCATCGCCGCACCAGGTGCCGTCGAACCCTGAGAAGAACGCCTATTTCGGCGAGCTCCACCTCCACACGGCCTATTCGCTGGACAGCTATATCTTCGGCAACCCGAACAGCCCCGATGCGGCCTACAGGTTCGCGCAGGGCGAGCCGGTGACGCTCTATGGCGGCGAGACCAAGCAGATCAGCCACCCGCTCGATTTCGTCGCCATCACCGACCATGCGGAGTTCCTGGGTGAGCTGGCGCTCTGCACCACGCCGGGCAGCGCCGCCTATGACGGCGCGGCCTGCAAGAGTATCCGCGCCTTCAACATGATGCAGTTCGGCATGATCGCCGCCAGCGTCACCGCCAAGAAGCGGCGCGACGATATCTGCGGCGCCGACGGCAAGGCCTGCACCGACGCGATCAGGGGCATCTGGCAGAAGGTGCAGGAGAATGCCGCGCGCTATTACCAGCCGGGCAAGTTCACCACGCTGATTGGCTATGAATATTCGGCCAATGTCCCGGGCACGGTGATCGGCACCTCGGGCAAGGACAATCCCCGCGCCAACGTGCCGGGCATGCTCCACCGCAACGTGATCTTCCGCACCGACCATGTGCCCGACACGGTGTTCAGCGCCTATGAGGGCTCGGGCGAGGACCTGATGAAGTGGCTGGAGGAGAAATGCACCGGCCCATGCCGGGTGCTCACCATCCCGCACAATTCCAACTATTCCTGGGGCCGCTTCTTCTGGGAGGGCAAGAACAGCGACGGCACCCCCTGGACGCGGGACATTTTGGACCGCCGCGCCCGGATCGAGCCGCTGGTCGAGATTTTCCAGATCAAGGGCTCGTCGGAATGCATGGCCGGCATCGGCCTGACCGATGAGGAATGCGGCTTCGAGAACTCGGTGCCGCCTTGCCCGCCAGGAGAAATGGACCAGTGCGGCAGCGCCGGCTCCTTCGTCCGCGACGCCATCGTCCGCGGCCTGGATGTGGACCGCAAGGAGGGTGTGAATCCGTTCAAATACGGCTTCGTCGGCGCCACCGACAATCACGACGGCACGCCCGGCGCGACCGAGGAAAACGACTTCAAGGGCCATCTCGGCCAGCAGGACAACACGGCGGAAAAGCGGCTCGGCGTCAAACCGGGCGCGGCGGTCGACGATGGCCATGGCGAGAGCGGCAGGGCCTTCATGCGCTTCTCGACCGGCGGCCTCACCGGGGTGTGGGCCGAGAAGAATACGCGCGAGGCGGTCTGGGACGCGCTCTACCGCCGCGAAAGCTACGGCACCAGCGGCACCCGCATCCGCGTCCGCTTCTTCGGCTCGTTCGACTATCCGGCCGATCTCAACACGAAGCCCGACCTGATCAAGCTCGCCTATGCCAAGGGCGTGCCGATGGGCGGCGACCTGAAGGCTGGAGCCGGCAAAGCGCCGCGCTTCGTCGTCTGGGCGACCCGCGACCCCGACAGCGCGCCGCTGCAGAAGATCCAGATCGTCAAGGGCTGGGTCGCGGACGGCAAGCCGATGGCCAAGATTTATGACGTCGTCTGCGCCGACGGGATCAAGGCCGGCGCCGACGGCAGCTGCGCCGACAACGGCGCCGCGGTCGACATCGCGACCTGCAGGATCGTGCCCGGCAAGGGGGCGGGGGAACTCTCCACCACCTGGACCGACCCGGCCTTCGATCCCAAGGTGCGGGCGGTCTATTACGTCCGCGTCCTGGAAGACCCGGTCTGCCGCTGGTCCACCTATGACGCCCACCGGCTGAAGGTCGAGCCGCCCAAGGCGGTGCCGGCGACGATCAAGCAACGCGCCTGGACCTCCCCCATCTGGTACACGCCGGGATGAAGCCTTGGGTGACGCGGCTGTTCCGCGAACCGCTGCTGCATTTCCTGGCGCTGGGCGCGCTGATCTTCGCGGTCAACGCGGCTCTGCATCCGCCCCAGGCCGACGATCCGCGCCGCATCGCCATCGGCACGGCCGATATCGAGCGGGTCCGCGCGCTTTACACTCAGCAATGGGGCGCGCCGCCGGCGGAAGCCGACATGCCGAAGCTGGTGGAGAATTACGTCCGTTCGGAAGTCCTGGCGCGCGAAGGGGCGGCGCTGGGTCTGGCGGCGGACGATGCTGTCGTGCGCAACCGGCTGGTGCAGAAGATGGAGTTCCTGCTCCAGGACACGTCCGCCATCGCCCAGCCGTCAGAGGCCGAAATGGACGCCTGGCTCGGCAGCCATGCCGACCGCTACCGTGTGCCGGAACGGCTGGTGTTCCGCCAGATCTATTTCAGCCCGTCCTTGCGCGGCGACCGGGCCGAGGGCGACGCGCGCGCCATGCTGGCGTCGCTGGGAACGGCCCAGGGTCATCCGGTTGCCGACCCCGCCGGCGACCCGTTCATGCTGGCCGCCGATCCTGAGCCGTGTTCGCGCACCGACATCGCCAAGGATTTCGGCGCCGACTTTGCCGCTGCCCTGTTCGCGCTGCCTGCCGGATCGTGGCAGGGGCCGGTGCGCTCGGCCCTCGGCGTGCATCTGGTGCGGGTCGACCGGCGTCAGCCCGCCCGCCTGCCGCCACTCGTCGAAATCCGCGACCGCGTGCATGACGACATGATGGCCGAGCGTTTCCAGGCCGCGTCAGACGCCGCCTATGCCCGCGTCCGCGCCAAATACACCGTCACGGCCGCGCCGTGATCCGGGCGCTGCTGCTTCTCATCGGGCTGCTGCTGTGTGGGCAGGCGGCGGCGCATGAATCGCTGCCGGTCTATCTCGGCATCGTCGAGGAGGCGCCGAACAGCTTCGCCGTCACCTGGCGCATCCCCGCGACCCAGGGCGCGCCGCCGGCGATCGCGCCGTCCTTCCCCGCCCAATGCGCAGCTGCCGCGCCGGCAACGGTGGAAGCCGCGCCGGGCGCGCTCATCGGGCGCGAAGTCCTGAGATGCGCCTCGGGCCTGAGTGACGGCAGGATCGTTCTCACCGGCCTCGACCGGACGGTGCTCGACGCGCTGGTGCGGATCGAATTCGCCGACGGGCGGGAGACCACGGCGGTCCTGCATCCGAACAGCCCATCTGTGTCGCTGGATGGCGCTGCGCCCCACACCGATGTGGGCGGCTATTTCCGCCTCGGCGTCGAGCATATCCTGTTCGGCATCGACCATCTCCTATTCGTGACCGGGTTGGTGCTGATCGTCCGCCGGCCCTGGCGGCTGGCCAAGACCATCACCGCCTTCACCCTGGCGCACAGCATCACCCTGGCGCTGGCGACCTTGGGCTTTGTCCATGTCCCCCCGGCGCCGGTCGAGGCGACGATCGCGCTGTCGATCGTCTTCCTGGCGCGGGAGCTCGCGCGGGCGGAGCGGGGCGAGGGCGGGCTCACCCTCCGCCAGCCCTGGCTGGTGGCCTTCGCCTTCGGCCTGCTGCACGGCTTCGGCTTCGCCGGCGCGCTGAGCCAGGTCGGCCTGCCGAGGCACGATATCCCGCTGGCCCTGCTGCTGTTCAATCTCGGCGTCGAGGCCGGGCAGCTGCTGTTCATCGCCGCCCTGCTGTCGGTCCGCGCCGCGATCCTGCGCCTCATGCCCCGCATGCCGCCCGTCCTGGTCCGCCTGCCGACCTACGGCATCGGCGCGGCCGCCGCTTTCTGGCTGATCCAACGGATGGTGGTGATTCTTTGAGGCGCTGTTCGATTCCGTGGAATGGGTAGAGCACAGCGCAACTCATCGTAAGAATTGAAACACAAAGACCACCAAGACAGCGCCGATTTACGCGCGGACCTCTTGGTGATCTTCGTGTTTAATAATCTTTTCAAACTTTTGATCGTCATTCCCGCGAAGGCGGGAATCCATTTCGGGCCTCCGTGCTGGCGGATGGATGGATTCCCGCCTTCTCGTTCAACGCGATGGCGATGACGGTCTCCAGTTCCTCGATCCGGAACGGCTTGCGCAGCACCACGGTGTGCGGTCCGGCGGCCTTCTCGATCGCGGCGGTTTCGGCATAGCCGCTAGCGAAGACGATCGGCAGGCCGGGCTTGAGCCGGCGGGCGGCGGTCGCGAAATCGGCGCCGTTCATGCCCGGCATGGCGAAGTCGACCATGACCAGGTCGGGGGTATGGGTGCGCAGCACCTCCAGGCCGGCGGCGCCATCGTCCGCGGCGATCACTTTATATCCCAGCGTCTCCATCGAGGCGGCGAGGATCCGCCGCAGATCCGGGTCGTCATCGACCAGCAGGATCGTCGCGCCCCGCGCCGCCGTCTGCGCCTTTGATGCGCAATCGCTCGCCGCCGCTTCATCGGCCGGCTGCAGGGTGAGCAGCGGCAGATAGAGCCGCACGGTCGTTCCCTGGCCCGGTTCGCTTTCGATCCGCGCCGTGCCGCCGGCCTGGCGGGCGATGCCGTAGACTTGGCTGAGGCCCAGCCCGGTGCCCTCGCCGATGCCCTTGGTGGTGAAGAACGGGTCGAAGGCCTTGGCCAGCACCTCGGCCGGCATGCCCGAGCCGGTATCGGTAACGCTGAGCTCGACATAGTCGCCCGCCGGCAGGTCTACGTCGCGTTCGATCCGCCGGACCGCGGTCGCGATGGTCAGGTCTCCGCTCCCCGGCATCGCGTCGCGCGAATTGATCGCCAGGTTCAGCACCGCCATCTCGAGCTGCGTCGGGTCGGAAAGAACGGGTGAGCGCGGATCGTCTAGAGCGAAATGCAGCCGGATCATCGGCCCCAGCGTGCGGGCCAGGAGTTCGCGCATGCCGCTCACCAGCTCGACGATCAGGACGGGCTTGAGCTCGATCCGCTGAGAGCGCGAGAAGGCGAGCAACTGGCCGGTCAGCTTGGCCCCGCGCTCGGCCGCCTCCAGCCCGGCCTCTGCAAAGCGCTTCACCCGGGCGATATCCTCGGGCTTGCGCTGGATGAGATCCAGGCTGCCGACAATCGCGCCCAGCAGGTTGTTGAAATCATGGGCGATGCCGCCGGTCAGCCGGCCGACGGCCTCCATCTTCTGCAGCTGCATCAGCGCCGCCTCGGCTTCCCTGAGGCGCGCCTGTTCGCTGAGCCGTTCGGTCACGTCCTGGACGAACTGATAGGCGCCGACCAGCCGGCCGTTCTCATCGTGGAGGGACCGGAACCGCATCTCGTAGCTGCGCTGCTGGTTGCGGACGCCGTCGACCGCGTGGACCTCGATGAATTCCTCGCCGGCCAGCGCGCGCGACCATCGCGCCTTGAACTCGTCTAGCTGCGGCCGGCCGGCGAGCAGCGCCAGCATATTGTCGCCCGCCTGCGGCGGCCCGACCCCGAAGGCGCGGGTAAACTCGTTCGCGGCGGCCCGGTTGATCGCCAGCCAGTTGTAATTGCGGTCGGCGACGTGGATCAGCACGTCGGTGTCCTCGACGATGTCGGCCAGCAGCTTGCGCTCGGCCAACGCCGCCGCCACTTGCCGCTCCAGCGATTCGTTGAGCAGCCGCAGCCGCTGCTCGCTTTCGCGCAGCTCCGCCTCGGCGCGGGCCCGCTCGACGGCGGCCCAGGTGCGGTCTGCGACCTCGGCGATCAGCGGCAGTTCCTCGTCCCAGCGGCGGGGCGCCCCATGGTGGAGATACAGCGCCGCGGTCAGGCGCTCGTCCTTGATCAGCGGCACGGCGACCGTCGCCTTCATGCCGATGTCAGCGAAGGCCTCGGCGCCCCTGCCGACGCGCGGATCGGTGGTGACGTCATCGATCGCCAGTATCTCGCCCTTGAAGATGCCCGCCATCATCGCCGGCTCGAACGCGCTCAGACGATAGCTGCCGGCGATGTGCGGCGTGCCTTCGGCGGCCCAGTTCCGCTCCACGGTCACGAATTCCTGGTCCTGGTCGATCTCGGCATAGCCGACGCGGTCGATGCCCAGTTCCTGCCCAAGCGTCTCGGTCGCGGCGTCCATGATCTCATGCGCATCGGCCAGGTCGCGCAGCCGCTGCTCGAGCAAAAGCCGGAAGGCCGCGTGCCGGCGGGCGCGGACCTGCAGGGTGGTCTCGGCGACGGCGCAGAACATGCCCTCGACCGCGCCGCTCTCGCCCAGCACCGGCGAATAGGAGAAGGTGAACCAGGTCTGCTCGTCATAGCCGTGCCTGTTCAGGAGCAGCGGCAGATCTTCGCGATAGGTGGACCTGCCGGCCAGGGCGGCGTCGATCAGCGGCGAAATGTCGGCCCAGATCTCGGTCCAGATATCGTGGAAGCGCGCGCCCAGCGACGCCGGATGCTTGGCCCCCAGAATCTCGGCATAGGCGTCGTTATA
This sequence comes from uncultured Rhodospirillales bacterium, assembly GCA_964574305.1. Lineage (GTDB taxonomy): Bacteria > Pseudomonadota > Alphaproteobacteria > BOG-932 > Roseiterribacteraceae > BOG-932. Next base: position 40,131 of record CAZNNJ010000001.1, read on the forward strand.
GAGGAAGCCCAGCTCGGGCCCCCAAGCGGCGAACATCGGGAACATCGAATTGAGCAGCAGCCCGACCACGAGCCTGAGCGGCTCCGGCCAGCCCTCGGGGTTTCCAAGCGGCGACCCCGACCAGTCATGCGCCCGCATCAGCGCGCCGACCGTCCCGCCGCCGCTCAGGAATGAGGCGCCGCTCAGCGACGAGGCGACTCTCCCTCCCTTTTTATCGTTCAAGGTGGCGGTCAAACGATCACCTTCCGCGATTGGCGCTCAGCTCCCCTCACGCCGGCGCCCGTCAGACATAGACCGAACCGGGGGTGGCGTCACTCACCGTCAATTCACAGTAAGCGCTTGCTGTTCCAGAAGGTTCCGAGAGCGCCGTTCTAATCCGCGTAGGCGCCTATGTCGGTCTTGCCTCCCCCGGTTCGCGGCTTGCCGGCGAAATCGGTCAGGCCGACGGTCGAGAGCGGCAGGTTCGCCCCGGTGCCGCGCGCCGGCGATCCGGCGGCGAGGTGGAAGTCGACGGCCCCGGCATCGGCGAACTTTGGATCGGCATAGAGGCCTGCCTTGTCGTTGCCGGTCGCGGCCCGGTAGCCGGCGAAGGACGCATAGTCCTTGCCGACCCACTGCCAGCTGCTGCCCGCGGCGCCGCCGGGGGAAAAATAGAGGTTGTCGTTCAGGACCGCCGGATGCGCCGGGGTGGCGACGAAGCTGTAGAGCAGCAGGTTCTGGGCGTTATTGGCCACGGCGATATTGTTCTGGAACAGGTTGCCGGTGGCGTTGAACTGGATCTGGAACTCGCCCTCGCTGCTGGCGGCGGTGCCGTTGCCGTAGAGCGTGTTGTTGACGATCCGGCAGTCGGTGGTGCCGCCGACATTGGCGGCATAGCCGCCGATCGAGATGCCGACCTGGTTGCTGGCATAGACGATGTTGTCGCGGATCGTCACCGACTGGCTGACCCGGGCTTCATGCTCGCTCGCCGCTTCGATGCCGAGATCGGCGTGGTGGATCAGGTTGCGCTCGACCACCACATCGGCGCCGCCGTCGACATAGATGCCGTCGGCCGACTGCTGCCCCTGATAGGCGGGGTTGTGGAGCGAGGTGATGTTGTAAACGTTGTTCCGGGCGACATAGCCGTTCCGCGCACGGTCATAGGCCGGGTTCGGCGCGAACTGCTCATAGCCGCCGATATCGATCCCGATATTGTCGTTGTCATGGATCCGGTTGCCGGTCACCTGGAAATACTGGACGTTGCCGGACAGCGCCAGGGATTCGCTGAAGCCGGTGACGAGGTGATCCAGCTCGTTGCCGTCGATGACGATCCGGTTGAGGCTGGCCGGCGCCGCGGTGCCGTAGACGGCGATACCCAGCGCATCGAAATTGTCGGTCTTTCCCGTCGTCCTGATATCGTGGACGTGGTTGTTCAGCAGCTGGATGTCACGCCCCGCCCCCTCGACCAGAATGCCGATCGGGTCCAGCGCGGCGCTGGCGCTCGTATAGTTGCGGATTTCGAAGCCGCTGACCTCGACGAAGCTGACAGCGTTCAAGGTCACCAGCCCGTTGAGGCCGTTCGGGATCGGCAGGCCGGTGCCGTCGATGATCGGCTTGGCGCCGGGCGCGGCGGTCAGGATCGTGAATCCGCCTGCCGAGCCGGAGTGGCGGATCGTGACCAGCTCGCGATAGACCCCGGACGTGACCCGGACGACCGATCCGCCCTTGGTAGCGTTCAGCGCATGCTGAATCGTGCGCCATGGATGGTTTTGGCTGCCGTCGTTGGCGTCGTTGCCGGTCGTCGCCACCCAATAGTTCGGCTGGACCGGCACGAATGCTTTCTGCGTCACCGAGGCGGTTCCGTTCGACAGTGGCGCGGCGACGGACTCCGCCTCGATCTCCACCGTCGTGAAGCTGAGCGGCAGGATCGGTGCCGTATAGATTCCGCCGGCCGAGATCAGCCCCAGCGACGGCGTGCCGCCTGGAATGCCGTTCACCATCCAGGTGACCGCGCCGTTCGCGGCGCCGGCGACCGTCGCCTTGAATTGCTGGCTTCCCCCTGGGATGAGCGTCTTCGAAGCGGGTGAGACGGTCACGGTCGCCGCCTGCGCGGTTCCGCCCGCCACGGCGAGGGCGGCCAGAATTCGGATCGGTATCATGACGGCAGTCTAAGACAGCCGATTTGCACAGCAAAGCGTCCGGGACGCGTGCCGTGGACCATGCTAAGCGACGGCGGCAACATTCTTTCAGGGGAAACAGCATGTCCGAGATCGATGAGGAGCGGCGCGCCCGCGGCTTGAAGATGTTCGACGAAGTCTATGGCGGGATCGTGCCGGTGCCGCCGCCCGACAAGCAGGGTGCGTTCTTCCACCAGACGATCGACCAGCTGTTCGCCGAAACCTGGTCGCGCCCGAACATGTCGATCAAGGAACGCCGGCTGGTGGCGCTGGGCGCCGTCGCCGCGCTGGGCGAGACCGAGATGTTCGAAATCCAGCTCCGCGCCGCGATCAAGAAGGGCGAGCTGACCAAGCCCCAGATCGAGGACCTGGTCCTGTTCCTGCCGGCCTATATCAGCTATCCCCGCACCTCGAAGATCCTGATGATCACCCAGAAGATCTTCGCGGAGATGGAGCAGCAGGGGACGTAAGCCTAGCGATCCACCGTCGCCGCGACCCAGGGGGCATAGCGCGGGCCGGAAATCTTGTCCGGCGACAGCGCCGCGTCCAGCCGGCGCATCTGGACGTCGTCCAGCTGCATGTCGATCGCGGCCAGGTTCTCCTCCAGGAAGCTGCGGCGCTTGGTGCCGGGGATCGGCACGATGTCGTCGCCTTTCCGGAGCAGCCAGGCGAGCGCCACCTGTCCGGGCAGGCCCTGCGCCTCGTCGGCGATCTCGCGGACGATCTGGGCCGCGCGCATGTTGGCGTCGAAATTCTCGCCCACATAGCGCGGGTCGGTGCGGCGGAAGTCGCCTTCCGGATACTCCTCCGCCCGCTTGACCCCGCCGGCCAGGAAGCCGCGGCCCAGCGGGCAGAACGGCACCAGCCCGATGCCGAGCGCGCGCAGCACCGGAATGATCTCCGGCTCCAGGTTGCGCTCCCACAGCGAATATTCGCTCTGCAGCGCGGAGACCGGATGGACGGCGTGGGCGCGGCGGATATTGGCGATGCCGCACTCCGACAGGCCGAAGAAGCGGACCTTACCCTCCTTGACCAGGTCGGCGACCGTGCCGGCGACATCCTCCATCGGCGTGTTGGGGTCGACCCGGTGCTGATAGAGCAGGTCGATATGGTCGGTCTGCAGGCGCTGCAGCGATTCCTCGGTGGTCTCGCGAATGTCCTCAGGCCGGCTGGTCAGGTCGGCATAGCCGCGCCGCTCGCCCTTCAGGCGGAAGCCGAACTTGGTGGCGACGATCACCTTGTCGCGCCGGCCCTTGAAGGCGCGGCCCAGCAGCGCCTCGTTCTTGAATGGGCCGTAACCCTGGGCGGTGTCGAAGAAATCGCAGCCGAGCTCGATCGCGCGGTCCAGCGTGCGGAGCGACTCCGCCTCGTCCGCCGGCCCATAGGACTGGCTCATCCCCATGCAGCCCAGCCCGATCGCCGAAACCTCCAGCCCCTGGGTGCCGAGCTTGCGCCTGGGCATGGTCATGCTGTCCTCCCCGCTTCATGTGCCTGTCGAGAATGTTAACAGACACGCAAGGCGGAGATAGAGCGTGCCGTTACGCCAGAGCGGCCCTGCGCACCGGCTCCGTGCCGTTGGCCGGGGCCTGCTGCGTGCCGCTTTTGTCCTTGCGCGGGCGCAGCGAGGCGAAATCGCGCTCCAGTTCCCGGGCATAGCCGTCGATATCGGAAATCGGGCGGGCCGCGACGTTGCTGCGTGCCGCGGCAAGGGCGACGGCCGGGACGACGGTCGTCAGGACGCGCGGGTCGAGCACGTCGGGGAGCAGATAGAGCGGGCCGAAGCCGGCATGCTCCATGTCCGGCTGGGTGCTGCGCGCCAGATCGGACAAGGCCATGGCGCAGGCGATCTTCATCTCCTCGGTGATCTGGGTGGCGCCGACATCGAGCGCGGCGCGGAAGATGAAGGGAAAGCCCAGCGCGTTGTTGACCTGGTTCGGAAAGTCCGACCGGCCCGTGCAGACGATGGCGTCGGGCCGCTCGCGATAGATGATCTCAGGCATGATCTCGGGCGTCGGGTTGGCCAGCACCATGACGATCGGCTTCGCAGCCATGTGCTTCAGATGGGCCGGGTCGACGCTGCCGGGGCCGGACAGGCCGATCAGTACATCGGCCCCGTCCATGATGTGCTCCCACCCGCCCAGGTCGCTCTCCTGGGCATAGCGGGCCTTGTACTTGTTGAGCCCGTTGCGGCCGGCATGGACCAGGCCGCCGCTGTCGATCATGCAGATATTTTTCCGCTCCATCCCCATCTCGACCAGCAGGTCCAGGCAGGCGATGGCCGAGGCGCCGGCACCGGCGCAGACCAGGCGGATGTTGCCGATGTCGCGGCTGGTCAGATGGAGCGCGTTGCGCAGCGCCGCGGCGACGACAACGGCGGTGCCGTGCTGATCGTCATGCATCACCGGGATCTTCATCCGCGCCTTCAGCCGCTCCTCGATCTCGAAGCATTCCGGCGCCTTGATGTCTTCCAGGTTGATGCCGCCGAAGGTCGGCTCCAGCGCCGCGACGACGTCGCAGAAATGGTCCGGGTCGCGCGTATCGACCTCGATATCGAAGGCATTGACCCCGCCCAGGAGCTTGAACAGGACGGATTTGCCCTCCATCACCGGCTTGGACGCCAGCGGGCCGATATTGCCCAGCCCCAGCACCGCGGTGCCGTCGCTGACCACCGCGACCAGGTTGGCCCGGCCGGTCAGGCGCGCCGCCTGGGCAGGATTGCGGGCGATCTCCAGCGAGGCCTGGGCGACGCCGGGCGTATAGGCCAGCGCCAGGTCCGCGCGGGTCTCGACCGGCTTGGTCGGGACGATCTCGATTTTTCCGGGGCGCGGGTCGGAATGATAGCTCAGCGCCGCCCGGATATGGGTCTCGTTCACGTCGGTCTCCAAAATGCTTGACCGCCCGGGCGAGGGCGGCCGTGAAATTCGGTCGGGCTAGTCCCGACGATGGGAGTTGTGACCCCGCCGCAGGTGCGCTGTCAAGCGCCGGGGGTGGCTCTGACGGTAAAAATTGGAATGAATGCCATGTTTTTAGTGCATCTGTGATTATAAAACCACTTCAGTTAACAAATTCAAGTAATTTTATTTCTCGATTTTCGCCTATTCGATCTTCAGCGTGTTCTCCGAGATATGTTGCAGCGTGCCGCCGCCGTCGATCGTCAGGCTGTGGCCGGTGATGTAATCGGCGTCGTCGGAGGCCAGGAACAGCATCCCCTTGGCGATATCGGCGGGATAGCCGAGCCGGCCGAGCGGCACCAGCCGGCGCAGATTTTCCAGGGTCTCGGGCGTCAGATGGTCGCCCGACATCTCGGTCACGGTGAAGCCCGGCCCGATCTCGTTGACCGTGATGCCGTACCGCGCCAGGTCCAGCGCGACGCTGCGGATGAAGCCGTTGATCCCGACCTTGGTCGTGATATAGGCCGACAGGCCTGAGACCGCGGTGCGCATCGCCGGCGTGGTGGTGCAGATGATCCGCCCGGTCTTGGAGGCTTTGAGATGTGGAACGGCGGCCCGGGTCAGCCAGAAGCAGGCCTTGAGGTTGGTGTCGATCGCGGCATCCAGAGCCTCGTCCGACAACTCGTCGACCATTCCCGGCGACAACGCCGCCGCATTGTGGATCAGTATGTCCAGCCGGCCATGCCGCGCGACCGTTTCCGCCACCATCCGCGCGCAATCCTCGCGCTTGCCGGCGTCGCCGACGATATAGGAGGCTTCACCGCCGGCAGCCTCGATCTCCTCGGCCGCCGCCTTGCCGTTGGCCTCGGTCCGCATGGTGAGGACCACCTTGGCGCCCTCGGACGCGAACAGCTTCCCCGTCGCCTTGCCGATCCCCGTCCCCGCGCCGACAATCAGCGCCACCCTGCCTGCGAGCCTGGCCATGTCTTCCTCCCGGTCATGCGACCTCAAGGCCGCGTTTTTCGTGAAGCGACCTTAGCCGTGGCGCTTGAAGAATGAAATCATTCGCACCAATTCCATCGTTGCCGTGCCACGCCTCACGTGGCACGTTGTGCGATGATCAAAAGTTGGAAGACCAGCGTGACGCGGCAGTTCGCCGAGACCGGAAAATCCAAATTCTCCGGTCTCGATACAACTAAAGCTCTGGCACGGCTTCAACTGCTGGATGCTGTCGCGCGGCTCGACGAAATTCCGTCCCTGGCATCGATCGGACTGCACAAGCTTTCGCAGGATCGGGAAGGTCAGTGGGCCATGAAGATCAACGGTCCTTGGCGGCTCGTTTTCACCTTCCGCGACGGCGATGCCTACGATGTGGAAATCGTCGACTACCATTAGGAGAAATACCATGGAAACGATGGCCTTCCACAGCATACATCCCGGCCTGATCCTCAAGGAGGAGCTTGAGGCGCGCGACATGAGCGCCACCGCCTTCGGATTGAAGCTGCGGGTGCCGCCGCAGCGCATTCAGGAAATCGTCGGTGGCCGCCGGGCTATCACTCCGGAAACCGCGCTCAGGATCGGCCGCGCGCTAGGCACCGGCGCCCGTCTTTGGCTGACGATGCAGCAGGCCTATGATCTGAGCCAAGCTGAGCGCCGTTATGGCGAGCGGATACGCGCTGAAGTCGACGCTGCCTAGGCCGATCGCGAAGGACCCGAGGCCAACGCCAAATCCTCCCGGCTCGCTTCGCCGCGCGGAACGCCGACGTCCCGCGCAAGGCCGACGTCGCGCAGCAGCCGGATTAACAGCCAGCCGGGGTCAGTCTGGCCGGGTTCCAGACCGATGCGGGCCGATTCCGGGAAGGCGTGGTGGTTGTTGTGCCAGCACTCGCCATAGGTGATGAGGCCGAGCCCCGGAATGTTCGAGGCCTGGACCGCGGCGCCCTTGACCCGCCAGCGGCCGGGACCCGGGTTGTGGCAGTAATAAGTGACGGTCCAGTGGCCCGCAGTGCTGACGAACACGCGCAGGCAGACGCCCCACACCACCCATGACCATCCGCCGATCGCATAGAAGACGACTCCGGGCACAAGCTGGTGCAGCCGCCAGGTGCGGTCCATGAAGCGGTACCAGGGATCGTCGGCCAGGTTCGGCTCGATCCCGAGCTTCGGCGGCCGGTCGAAGTCGAATCTGTAGGCGAGCTGCCATAGCAGGTCCTGGGCCAGCCCACGGCGATGGGCGAAGAAGTCGTGGCAGGTGCGCTGGCGCTGGGCCCAGTCGCGCAGGTCGTGGATGCGGATGATGCCATAAGGTCCGGCGACGCCGACCAGGACGCCGATATAGATCAGCAGTCGTTCGACCGGCTTGGAGCACTGAAAGCTGCGATGGATCATCATCCGGTGCATGCCGACGCTGTGGCCGACCAGCAGCGAGGCGTAGGTCGCGGCCGCGAACAGGATGACCGCGCTCCAGCGGAACAGCAGCGGGCAGAAGATCAGCGCGACGGCCAGCATCCCGCCGTTCCAGCAGGCCTTGGGCCAGTCGATGACCGGGCGCCCGTCAGTCGCGCTGGCGTTCGACCCATCGACACGAAGGACCGGCTTCATCATCGGACGGAGCTTGGCACAGAGGCGGCCCGATCACATCCGAAACCCGCCCTTCGCGTCGTGGGCCGAATGCCGCAGCCGGGTCAGAACCCGATATTCCAGATCTTCAGCGTGTTGGTCACGTCGTCGACCGCGGCCAGCTTGCCGGTGTGGGTGCCGGTCCTTTGGATGTCGAGGCCGAAGGCACCGCCCTGCGAGCTGTCGATCGAGAACTGGGCCACGAACTGGCCGGCCTCGGTGAACTCGACGATCTCGCTCGGATGCGCCGGGTCGGAATTGATCGAGTCGTTGTTGGTCACCAGCAGATGGCCGTTGGGCGCCAGCACCAGCCCCAGCGCGCCGTGCAGGTGCGTGCTGTCCTTATAGACCAGCCGCCCCTTGTTCACCGGCGTGGTGCGGTCGCCTGCATGGTCGATGGCGTAGACGGCATTGTCCGCGGTCGAGGCGACATAGAGCACGTCCTGGACTGGCGAATAGGCGACGCCGGTCGGTGCGTCGATGAAGGTCACCGAATCGGGCTTGTGCGTATAGCCGGCGGCGATCTGGGTCTCGCCGACGAGGTCGATCCCGAGCGGCCCCTGGTTCAGCGCGAAATCCAGGCGGAAGAGGGTGCCGTTGATCGCGTTGGTGACGTACGCCGCCGCACTGTCGCCGTTTTCATACACCGTCATGTCCCAAGGGCCGGCGATCATCGGAACGCCGAACGTCTCGACGATGCGGCCGGACGGGTTGAGGATGATCAGCGAACCGAGCTGAGCAGTCTTGGTCGTCCCGTCCGGCGCGGGGAAATTGCCCACCAGAACGAACCCTGCCTTCAGCACCGCCAGCGCGGTGGTCAGGCCCATCTGCGGATGTCCGGCGAAGAAAACCGATGGCGTACCGCTGGCAGGCACGCGCACGATGGTGGTGCCGGTGCCTTGCAGGTTCTGCTGGTCGTTGAAGTTCGAGACCAGCACGTCGCCGGGTGCAGGGCCGCCTTTCACCGCGGGGAAGCCCTGGGGCACGAAGGCGACGCCGTACGGATTGACGTCGCCGTTGGCGGGAACGGTCGAGGCGCTGCTCGGCGTCCCGGTCAAGGGAAGGATGTTGCCTGCTTGCGCCTGCGCGGTCGCCGCCAGAGCAAGGGCGGCCAACGCCAGCGGACGTAGGATATCATGGGTCATATCCGGCTCCAATTTATGGTGGGTTTTCATGGCCTTCCTGCGACCATTGCATCGCCGACGAATCCGGGCGCCGGTTATTCCCGGAAGCATCGAAAGTTAATCCAGGGTGATCGGGCCGGCGACCCGCCGGTCCCATTGACAAGCCGGTGTAGGAGAAATACGGTTTCTCTCAACGAGAATAGCATTCTCAATAGTGGGGAGGCGTAGTGGAACGGGAACTTCTGGTGACCGGAATCGGCGGGCAAGGTGTTCAGCTGGCGACCCAGGTGCTGGCCCGCGCGCTGACCCTCGAGGGCCGCTATGTCATGTCGCTCGGCACCTATGGCGGCACGATGCGGGGCGGCAATACCGATGCGTCGCTGGTCTTCGCCGACCAGCCGATCAGCTCGCCGCCGATCGTCGCCAGCGCCTGGTCTGGCCTCCTCATGCATCATCGCTTCTGGGAGGGAACGCACGTACGGCTTCGCCAGCAGGCGGTGCTTGTGGTGAACACGCCGATCTTCGACCCCGCGATCGACCTCAGCCTCTACCAGGCCTATGCCGTGCCTGCGGTCGAGATCGCGACCGCACAGGGATCGCCGCTGGCTGCGGCGATGGTGATGATCGGCGCCTATGCCGGCCTCACCGGCGCGACGTCGCTCGATGCGATGATCCAGGCGCTGGAGCAGTCGCTGCCGTCCTATCGGCGCAAGCTGTTCGACACCAATGTCGCGGCGCTCAAGGCCGGCCACGCCCACCTGCCGGCGAACCGGCATCCGGCCTGGGAAGACATGGCGGCCGTAGCATGAAGACCGTCACCACACGCGGCACCGTCACGATCGATATCGAGCTGTGCAAGGGCTGCGAGCTGTGCATCCCGGCCTGCCCGGTCGACGTGCTGGTCATGTCGGATTCGCGCAACGAGCGCGGTGAGCGCTATCCGCTGCTCAAGCCCGGCTGCACCGGCTGCGGCGCCTGCTATTACGTCTGCCCAGACCTGTGCTTCGCCATCTATCAATATGAC
>CAZNNJ010000002.1:0-30724 GCA_964574305.1 uncultured Rhodospirillales bacterium
CCGATCGGGCAGGCGAGGAAATGGGGCTTGGGGCGGGTGATCCGGCCGCCGCCAGGGGGGGTCTGGAACAGGATGTGGCCGGTATCGGTGTCGCTGAGCCTGATCTTCCACTTGCCGCCGTCGGGCAGCAGCACCCGGCAGCCGTCATTATAGTCGAAGCGGATGCCCATCGGCCCGGCTTGCGTCGGCGTCTCCGCCGGTGGCGGATAGGGCCGCTTGTCGGTCTGCGCCGAAGCGGAATCGGCGGGCGGCGGCGGGGCGGCCGGAGCCTCGGGCGGCGCCGCTGCCACGGCTTCGGGGGCGGCCGGGGTCTCCGGCGGCAGCTTTACGAGCAATGTATCGGTCATAAGTCCTCGCAGCGCCGGGCGCTGTGCCTTCTCGCGTCTTCTTTGATTACGGTTCAATTTCAGTCCAGGCAAGAAAGGATCATTACCTATATTCCCTGTCGCTTTACTGCTGCCAGCCGAAAAGCGGGAACATCCAGCCCAGATCCTTGAGGATCACCTGGCTCATCTCCGCGTTCAGCGTCGCCTTCCAGGAGCCGACCTCGCCCTTGCGGTGGAATACGCCGTTCTGCTCCACCCCGGGCGGGCGGCCGCCGGTCTGGAGCGCGAAGTCGGTCGCCCTGACGCACTCGGAGACGATCTCGGCGCTGTCCGAGACGCCGATGAAGCGGAACAGCTGGGCCAGGAACGGGCCCGGCCGGGTGCGCAACCCGTCATAGGTGACGAAGATATGGTCGTCAGGGTTGCCCTTGTGGAACTCGACCATCTTGTGCGCGCCCTCGTTCAGCGACGGCAGGGCGCCGCGGATGAATTCGAGCTTGGCCGCGACCTCGTCCTCGTCCGGGGAGAGCTTCTTGAAGAAATGCCAGGCCGAGGTCAGAACGTCGCGCGGGTCGCGGGCGATGGAGATGAATTTCGCCCCGGGGAACAGCGCCTTGAGGCGTGGATAGAAGAACACGTTCTCCGGCGTCTTCTCGCCGATCGCGCGGTAGGGCTTGCCCTCGCTCTGCTGCCAAAGGGCGGTCAGGATGGCGGTGCCCATCAGGAACTCGACATCGTCCTTCGCCGGCAGCGGATAGCCGCCGGTATGGCGGAACAGCTGCTTGTTCTTGCCCTCGATCACCTCGGCACGCTGCGCCATCGCCTTCTCGAGCGGCACGGCGAGGTGCTGCAGAAACAGCCCCTCGCCCTTCGAGCAGACGTCGGGATGGGCGTCGAGCAGCTGCTGCAGCCAGGTCGTGCCTGAGCGCGGCGCGCCGCCGATAAAGAAAAGCTGCCGCCGCGCCAGCTGCGCGATCTGTTCGTTCCGCTCGTTCCAGTCCCGCAAGATCGTCCTTTTCAGATTCGCGGCGCCGCCTTGGGGACGGCGCGCCTATCCCCGCGGGATCGCCAGCTCGGCCACGTGCGCCGGAGTCGTCGAATAGGTTATTACGGTCCCTGTGCCCGAGTCCTTCGCGAAATGGAACCCGGCAGCGACATACTGGCCGAACAACGTGACGGTCGCCTTCAGCGTCCCGTCGACGATCGTCAGCGTGCCCTTGCCCGAGCCCTGGACGTAGGTCAGCTTTTCCGTCGCCTTGAACGCAAAGCCGGTCAGGTCGAGCGAATCGGTCGCCTTGAAGCCTGACACGGTGAGCGCGACCTTCTTGGTCGCCGCAACCGCCAGCCTGGCGTTGCTGCCGAAGGTGACGGTGCCGCCGACGATGCCGCCGAAGGCCACGTTCTCCGTGCCGCCGGAGAGCACCGTGCTGCTGGCCGTGCCGCCCGCGAGCACGTTGAGCGTCACGCCGCTGCCGACCGTAAGCCCGTTGACCTTGACACCCTTTACGATCGAGGCGGTGGCGCCGCTCGCCAGCTTGAGCCCTGTCTGGGCGCCGCCGGCGAAGACCACGCCGCCGCCGCTCAGCACCGAAACGTTGGCGGCGGTGCCCCCGGACGAAAGCACCAGGGTCATGCCGTTGCCGACCGAAAGCCCGCTGACCTTGATCCCGGCGGCGATGCCGATGCTGCCGCCGCTCGACACAACGAGCCCGGTCGCCGTGCCGCCGTCATAGACGAACTGGCCGCCCTTGGAGATCTTGGCGCCGATCGCCGTGGCGCCGGACGAGACATAGAGGCTGACGCCGCTGCCGATGGAGAGCCCGCTGACCTTCACCCCTGAAGCGATGCCGATATTGCCGCCGCTGGAGATCGTCGCGCCCGAGACCGCGCCGCCGGCATAGACCAGCAGGCCGCCTTTCTGCACCACCGCGTTGCTGGCGGTGGCGCCCGACGACACGATCAGCGCCACGCCGCTGCTGACGGCAAGGCCGCTCGCCTTCACGCCGGAGGCGATACCCTCGGCGCCGCCGCTCGAGACCTTGAGCCCGTTCGCCGCGCCGCCGGCGAAGACGATCTGACCGCCCTTCAGCACCGTGGCGTTGGTGGCGGTGGCGCCGGACGAGACATAGAGGAGGACGCCGCTGCCGACGCTGAGCCCGCTGGCATTGGTGCCGGGGGCGACGCCCTCGCTGCCGCCGCCGCTGATCGTGAGGCCGCTGGCCGTGCCGCCGGCGAAGACCAGTTCGCCGCCCTTCTGCACCGTCACGCCGCTGGCGACGGCGCCGGAGGACAGGATCAGGCTGATACCGCTGCCGACCGCGAGGCCGCTGACGGTCGTGCCGGAGGCGCCGCCCTCGCTGCCGCCGCTCGACACGGTGAGCCCGTTCACCGCGCCGCCGGCGAAGACCAGCTCGCCGCCGCTCTGCACCGTGGCGCCGCTGACCGTGGCGCCCGAGGACACGGTGAGCACCGCGCCGCTGCTGACCGTCACCGCGCTGAGCAGGCCTCCCGCGAATGAAATGATGCCGCCCTTGGCCAGCTTGGCGCCGACCGCCGTGCCGCCCGAGGAGACCAGCAGGGTCAGGCCGCTGGTGACGCTGAGGCCGCTTACGACGACGCCGGCATCGATCACCTCGGTCGCCCCCGCGGAAACGGCCAACGCGCTGGCCTGGCCACCATTGAAGGCGATCGTGCCACCGCTCAGCACCGTCTCCCCGCTGCCAACGCCGCCGGAGTCGATCTCCAGATAGCCGCCGCTGCTGACGACGCTGCCGCTGTCCGTGCCGCCGCTGCTGACGAACAGCTCGCCGGCGGCGCTGACGACCGTGCCGCGGGCCAGGCCACCGGACAGCAGGATTCCGACTGCGCTCAAGGACGATCCGGACGATGCCACCGTCCCTTTCAGCGTCGTCTTGCTGGCCACGCCCCCCGACGCGACCCCGAGTTGGCCGCCGCTCTGCACGCTCACGCTTGTGGCGGTGCCACCGCTCGATACGATGAGGCCGGCGCCGATGCCGGTGACCGTCACGCTTGTCGCCGTGCCGCCGGCGAGCGCGAGGGTGCCGCTGCTGCCGACGGTGACATTGGTGGTGTTGCCGCCGGAAAGCACAGTCTCCGTCGCTTTCGAGGAGCCGGAACCTGAGATCGTGATCTTGCTGGCGGTGCCACCGGCGCTGACATTGAGGTCGCCGCCGCTGAGCACCGTCACGTTGCTGACCGTGCCGCCTTTGACGTCGACCGCCGCGCCGTCGATCAGCACGGTCGTCCCGCTGGCGGTGCCGCCGGACGAGACGACGAGGTCGCCGCCCGACGATACGACCGTCGACCTGGCGAGGCCGCCCGACAGCACGTCCTCCCGACCGCCAGCCGACAGCTTTGCCGAAGTGTCGGTACCGCCGGCGAAGACTTCGAGGAAGCCGCCGCTGCTGACGACAGCGTTGGTGGCGGAGCCGCCGGCCGTGACCTTCAGCACCGCGCCCGTCCTGACCGTGGTCGCCACGGCGCTGCCGCCGGAGGACACCGCCTCAAAGGTGGCGAGGTCGCCCGGGCCGGCGCTGGTCGCCGATCCGAGAAGCGTCACGGCGCTGGTCACTCCGCTTACGACGAAGACCCGGCCGCCGCTCGACACGGTCACGACCTTGGCCAGGCCGCCCAGAACGCTCAGCACGCCGCCGCTCGACACCGTGGTGCTGCTGGCGGTACCGCCGGCCGAGACGGCCTCCAGCGATCTGGATACGACCTTGCCGGAGATCGTCAGTTCCCCGGCGAGCGTCGCGTTCGACGTCAGACCGCCAGCGCCGACATTGACGCCGCCGCCATTGCTGACCGTCACGCCGATGGCCGTGCCGCCCAGATCGTTGAGCACGGCGCCGTTGGCGACGGTCGTGGCGCTGGCCATGCCGCCCGACGACAGGTTCATGAACGCGCTGGCAACCGCCGAGCCGGACGCCGGAATGACGCCGTTGAGAGTCGTGCTGGTGACCGTTCCGCTGAAGGCGACATTGACCCCGCCGCCGCTCGACACGATGATCGTGTCGGCCACGCCGCCGATGACGTTCAGCAGGCCGCTGCTGGTAACGCTGACCACCGTCGCGCTGCCGCCGGCCGATACGGTCTCGAACGAGAAGACCGGACCTGAAACGGTGCTGTAGAAGCCCTCGATGACGCCGCCCGAGGCGAAGCCGCCGGAGGCGACCTGGACACCGCCGCCGCCCGAAACGGTATAGCCGTCGGCGGTGCCGCCGACGCTCATGACGCCGCCCGTGCCGATGGTGGTGTCGCTGGCGGTGCCGCCCGACTGGATGTTCTCGAAGGAATTCATCGCCGTGCCGGACACGGTCAGGAACCCGCTGACGGTGCCGCCCGACGCCAGCCCGCCGGAGCCGACGACGATCGACGCGCCGCTGAGGACGGTAAAGCCGTTCGCGGTTCCGGGCCCGACCGAAAGCATTGCGCCACTCGCAACCGTCGTATCGCTTGCCGTGGCCCCCGACATCAGGGTTTCGAACGAATAGGCCGGAAGACCCGAGACGATATCGAAGCCGGTGACCGTGCCGCCCGAGGTGCTGGCGCCCATCGCCACGGTGAGGCCGCCGCCGCTGAAGATGGTGAAGCCGTTCAGGGTTCCGAAATCGCCGACCCCGGCGCCCTTGCCCGCGCTGACATTGCTGCCGACGGCGCCCGTGGACAGGGTGAGGAACGAGCTGGTGACGACGCCCGAGACGGTGGCGAAGCCGGTCAGCACGCCGCCCGACACCGTGCCGCCAGATGCGACATTGACCCGACCGCCGCTGACGACGGTGAAGTCATCCGCCGTGCCGCCATTGACGTTCAGCGCGCCGCCGAAGCCGACGCTGGTGCTGCTGGCGACGGCGCCCGATCCCACGGTTTCGAACGAGCCCGAGGCCGTGCCGCTGATCGTCAGGAAACCGGAGATGGTGCCACCCGAGGTCGTGCCGGAACCCGTCACCGTGACGCTGGCGCCGCTGACGACGCTGAAGCCGTCGAGCTCCGAATTCGAGACGCTGACCACGGCGCCGCTGAGGGCGGTGATGCCGCTGGCGACGCTGCCGCCCGACAGGCTGAGCAGCGTTCCCGAGACAGTGCCGGAAACAGCGGCGAAGCCGGCGACCGAGCCGCCGGAGACCTGCCCGCCGACGACCGTCACCTGCGCGACGTCGGTGGCGGTGAAGCCGTCGGCGGCGCCACCGCTGCCGATCGCCAGGATGCCGCCGGCGCCGACGCTGGTGTTGCTGGCGACGCCGCCCGCCAAGACGTTCTCAGTCGAACTCTGGACGACGCCTGAGACCGTGGAGAATCCGGCTATCGTGCCGCCGGAGGTCAGGCCGCCGCTGCTGACGACCACCAGGCCGCCGCTGACCGCGCTGAAAACATCCGCTTCGCCGCCGGAAACCGTCAGCACGCCGCCGACACTGACGACCGTATTGCTGATGGTGCCACCGAAGAGCGTCAGGGCGCCGCCGGCATTGATCGTCGTGCTGACCATCGTGCCGCCCGAGAGGGCCACGACGCCGTCGCTGTTGATCACCGTGACCGACGCCGTGCCGCCGATGATGGTTTCAGAGGAGAAGACGTCACCGCCAGCCGTCGCCGATCCCTGGATCGTCGCGCCGCTGACCGTGCCGCCGGCGCTGACCGTGAGCTGGCCGCCGTTGCTGACCGTGACACCGCTGGCGGTGCCGCTGCTGCCGATCACGAACGTGCCGCTGCTGCCCACGATCTCGCCGATCGCGGTGCCGCCGCCGCTGACCGTGAGCGTGCCGCCGCTGCTGATCACGCTCGCGCTGTCGACCGCGCTCAGGCCCACGACCATCTCGTTCGCGCCGTCGCCGATCAGGGTGGCGCTGAAATTAAAGCCGCCGGCGCTGACCTGAAGCACGCCGCCGCCGCTGATGACGGTTGCGCTCGCCGAGCCGCTGGCGACGAGTTCGAGCGTTCCGCCGCTCAAGACCGTCTGGCTGAAGCTGAAGCCGCCCAGCGTGACGACCTCGGTATCGCCGGCGGAGATCGTGCTGCTGGTGGCGGACTGGGTCGGGCCGACTACGGTCATGGTCATCGTGTTTCCCTTGCTCTGGCGACGTGCATTCGTGATGGCGGCAATGTTGCCGAAGCCCGGCATCCGCTCAATTGCGGGGCCGGTGGTGATGAGGCTCGTGCGGTGAAATAGCCTGGGGACGCGGCGGCGGAGACCACCGAGGTTTCGGCGGTCTCCTTCAGAGGAGCGATCTCGATTGCGATCATAGGCCCTCGCAGCGCCAGGCGCGCTGTCGTCTTGCAATTATTTGTAAATACCGGGCAAATTTGCTTGATGCAAGAAAAGCTTAGGGCAATGACCGTGAGAAAATAATCCACCTCAAGTATGGGAAACACCAAGATCGACGACATGGCCTGTCGTTCTGGAATAGGTGATTGCCGTTCCCGTACCGCCCGCATCCTTGGCAATGTGGAAGCCGCCGGCGACATATTGGCCGAACAACGTGATCGACAGCTTCGCCGATCCATGGATCAGGGTCAGCGTTCCGGACGTCTTCGCCTTGTTTTCGACGAAGCTCAGCTTCGTGCCGCTGAACGTAACCCCGGCGAGGTCGAGCGTGTCGGTGGCCGCGAAACCGGAGATGTCCAGATTTTTCGGAACCGCCCCGTGGATCGCCAAGGTGCCGCCCTTCACGGCGCCGAAGCTGACCGTGCCGCCGATCTTGCCGCCGGACAGGACATTCTCGGTCCCGCCGCTGATCGTGACGGCGCTGGCCGTGCCGCCGGACGACACGAGAAGCAAGACGCCGTTGCCGACGGCCAGGCCGCTCGCCGTCGCGCCCGCTGCGACAGCCTCGGCTCCGCCGCTGCTGACGACGGTTCCGGTCACCGTGCCACCATCGAAGACGATCTCGCCGCTGGAAAGGACGGTGGTATTGGCCGCGCTTCCCTTGGGGGTCACAGTCAGCACCGCCTCGCTGCTGACCGTGGTGCCGTTCACCGTGCCGCCACCCGCGAAGACGATGACGCCGCCCTTGGAAAGCTTGGAGCCGGACGCTGTCGCGCCGGACGACACGATGAGGGTGATGCCGGCGCCGAGGGCAAAGCTGCTCGCGGTCGTGCCCGATCCCAACGCGGCGGTTCCGCCGCTTTTGATGACGGTGCCGGTGGCGCTGCCCTTGTTGATGACGATCATACCGCCCGACAGCACCGTCGTGCCGGCCGCGGTCGCCTTCGAGCCGACCGTCAGGACCGCCCCGCTGCCGAGCGTCGTATCGTTCGCCGCGCCGCCGGCGATCAGGTTTACCGTGCCGCCCTTGGACAGGGCGACGCCAGTCGCGGTGCCGCCGGACGATATGACCAGCGTCGCGCCGCTGCCGAGCGCAACGCCGCTCGCCGTCGATCCGGACTTCAGTATCTCCGTCGCGGCCCCGCTGAGAACGGACCCGGACCCCGCGCCGCCGGCGAAGATCACCTGGCCGCCGCCCAGGACGGTCGTGTCGTTCGCAACCGCCCCTTTGGTGACTGTGAGGGTCGCGCCGCGGGAGACCGTCGTGCTATTCAGCGTGCCGCCGCCGCCGAAGGCGACGATACTGCCGGCCGACAGCATGACGCCGGTGGCGCCAGCGCCGGCCGAAACCACCAGCGTCGCCCCGCCGCCGGCCAGCGTCACGCCGTTCACGTTGCCGGAATCGACCTCCAGCACGCCGCCGGAAAGGACGGTCGCCGCGCCGACGACGCCATCTTTGCCGATCGTCAGGCTGGCGCCAGAGGCGATGCTGACCGCGCTGGCGACGCCGCCCTCGACGTCGAGATGCCCGCCTTTGGTCACCGTGACGCCGGTGGCGCTGCCGCCGGAGAGGACGGCCAAGGTTCCGCTCGATCCGACGCCGGTATCACTGGCCACGCCGCCCGACGACACCGTCTCGAACGAACCGCCGATGCCGCTCGCGGTCTCGCCGGAGCCGCTGATCGTGCCGCCCGAGGCCAGCCCGCCCGACGCGACGATCACGGCGCCGCCGCTGATCGCGGCATAGTCGTCGGCCTCGCCGCCGAGCACATTGAAGATGCCGCCGGCGCCGATCGTGGTGGTGCTCGCGGTGCCGCCCGAGGACAACGTCTCGAACGAGCCGGCAGTCCCGCTGGAGAACGTCGCGAAGCCCGTGATCGTGCCGCCCGAGGCGAGCCCGCCCGACGCGACGATCACGGCGCCGCCGCTGATCACGGTGAAGTCGTCCGCCGTGCCGCCGTCGACGTTCAGCACGCCGCCCGACCCGATCGTCGTATCGCTGGCGGCGCCGCCCGAGGACACGGTTTCGAAGGAGCCGGTCGTCCCGCTGGAGATCGTCGCGAAGCCCGCGATCGTGCCGCCGGACGTCATCCCGCCCGAAGCGACGTTGACGCCGCCGCCGCTGAATACGGTGAAATCGTCGGCCGTGCCGCCGTTCAGATTGAGCAGGCCGCCATTGCCGATGCTGGTATTGCTGGCTAACGCGCCTGACGCCAGCGTCTCGAAGGACGGCGCCGCGCCGGACGAAACGGAGAAGCCGATGACCGTGCCGTTCACGGCCTGGCCGCCCGACGCGACCAAGACCCCGCCGCCGCTGGCGACAGTGAAGCCGTCGGCCGTCCCACCCTTCAGATTGAGCGTGCCGCCATTGTCGATGCTGGTATTGCTGGCGACGCCGCCCGACGAGATCGTCTCGAACGAACCGGTGGCGGTGCCCGAGACGGTCAAAAATCCGGAGATGGTACCGCCGACCGTCGTGCCGCCCGACCCGACGGAGACGGAGCCGCCGCTGGTCACGGCAAATCCGCTGACCGTGCCGAAGACGTTCAGCCTGCCGCCCGAGGTGACGGCGACGTCGAGCACCGAGCCGCCGGCCGACACGGTTTCCAACGACGCCTGCTGGGTGCCGGAGACCATGTCGAAGCCGGCGACCGTGCTGCCCGATATCATTCCGCCGGACGCGACCGTGGCGCCGCCGCCGCTCAACACCGTCAGGTTGTCGGCCTCACCGCCGCTGAGCACGCTCAACGAACCGCCGAAGCCCACTATCGTGTCGGTCGCCAGGGCGCCGGACGACACGGTCTCGACCGCGCCGACCGGCACGCCCGAAAGAGTCCCGAACCCGCTGACCGTTCCGCCCGAGGCGACCCCGCCAGGGCCGACATTGACGACGCCGCCGCTGACCGCGCTGAAACCGTCGGCCTCGCCGCCGGAGAGGTCCAGCGTGCCGCCGAGGCCGATGGTGGTGTTGCTGACGACCGCGCCGGAGAACACGGTCTCAACCGACCCGGCCCCGCCGGCCGAGGACACGGCAAATCCCGAGACAGTCCCGTCCGTCGCCGAGCCGCCGGTTTCGATGGTGACGATACCGCCGCTGACCGCCATGTAGGTGTTGACGCTGCCGCCGGAGAGAACGTCGAGGGTTCCGCCCGCGACCGCGAGATTGGCGCTGGTTTGGCCCGAGGAAACGGTCAGGCCAGCGCCGCTGCCGATCACGAAGCCCATGGCCATGAGGCCGGCGGACATGATGGTGTCGTCAGGCATTGTTGTTCTCCCTCGAGTCCCTGTCCGGCCGATCGGCGGGCACAGCCGGCCAATACCGATTTCCGTCTCGAGGCGGATCTGACCGCATCGGCCGCGGTCGCTGGTTGGTCCTAACCTGGCGCCGCCACCCGGCGGCAAGGTGATCCTTTAGGCTTAACGCAATATGATTACCGAATTCGCGTCAAATGCACAGAAAATTCGCCATCGCGGTCACATTTTTGCCACAGATCACCCTATTGACGCCTGTAACGTCCGCTGAAACAGGGCGAGCGCCCAGCCGACGCCTTGGAGGAACAGCGCCGGGTCGTAGCGCGGACCCTCGTCGCGCAGGAAGGCGTGCTGGGCATTGACCTCATGCCACTCATAGCGCGCGCCGACCTCTTCCAGCCGTTCGCGGATGGCCTGGCGGCCGGCAAAAGGCACGTGCGGGTCCTGCCGCCCCCAGACGAACAGCGTCTCGGCCTTGAGATCGGCCATGCGGGCCAGGCTGTCGTCGGACTTGCCGGCGCCCAGCGTGCCGGTGTGGATATCGGTGGCATAAAAGCAGGCGGCGGCCGAGACCGACGGGTCGAGCGCGGCGCGGTAGGCGAGATGGCCGCCCAGGCATACGCCCAGCGCGCCGAGCCGTCCGGTGCAGGCCTCATGCGCCCCGAGCCAGGCGAGCGTCGCCTTGGAATCGGCATCGAAGGCGGCGATCGGCTTGGTG
Organism: uncultured Rhodospirillales bacterium; assembly: GCA_964574305.1. Lineage (GTDB taxonomy): Bacteria > Pseudomonadota > Alphaproteobacteria > BOG-932 > Roseiterribacteraceae > BOG-932. The sequence goes on from CAZNNJ010000002.1 coordinate 10,580, forward strand.
AATTTGAGTTCGTTGCCGCGGTCGGTGCCGGCCTGGTCGTAGTTCAGCACGCAGCCGAGCGGCTCGTACTCGTGATAGACCTCCGGCACGGCGACCAGATAGCCCTGCCCGGCCATGAAGGCCGCCAGGCGGCGGATCGGGCCGGTGACCTGATAGATCTCGGAATAGAAGACGATGCCGGGGAACCGGCCGGGCACCGCCGGCCGGAACAGATGCAGCCGCATCGGCCCTTGCGCCCCTGGAACCGCGATATCGGCCGTCTCGTCGCTGCGAATGATCATGGTCGGACCCCGCTTGGTTGCGGGGCACTCTGACCCTAGCCGCCGCCCCTCCGCAACAGATTAGAAGGTGAAGGCGTAGACCGCGTTGTCGCCGGCGACGTAGAGGCGATGGTTGGCGGCGATCAGCGAGCTGAAATGGTGCAAGCCGGTCATGCCGGTTCCCGCGCCCGGGAAGACGGTCTTGCCGGTCAGCGCATCGAAGCCGTGCAGCTGGTTGTCGCCCTCCGCGCCCGGAACCCAGACGATGGCATTCGCCGTCCCGTCCGTGGTGGTGAGGATCGGCGCGCCCGAACCGTTGAACGGCGCGCACCAGGCGGTCGTGATCGGCGTCTTGGCGTCGCCGGTAACCTTCAGCCTCGTCACATTGGGTCCCGAGCAGTTTTCCTGACGGCCGGCCTAACCGTTGGAGGCCACGAATGTTCCGATCTTCGTCTGGTAGACGGTGGGCGCGCTCATGATGCGGGTGTTGGACACCTTGGGATGGGCCAGCGCATGCCCGATGCCGCCCATGTTCCTGCCGTTCACCAGATAGGCGGTGCCGTCCTTGCCCAATGCCAGGATGCGGGACAGCGTGCCGGATGCGGTCGAGACCTTGATCGGGATCGCCGCCGTGCCGCCGAGATCGGCGTCCAGATTGTCCAGCGTCTTCCAGCCGGCCGGCGTGAAATAGTCCTTGGTGTCGAGCGAATGGGCCAGGCCCGGGGCCAGGCGGAAGACCGCCTCGCCGTCGCCCCAGTCATTGCCGGCGGAGGTGTTGCCGGTGGTGACGAACAGCGAGGTTCCGTCGCTCGGCGCGCCGCCCTGGGCCCAGATGCCGCCGCGGGACGCGCGGGTCTGCCAATCCCCTGTGATCAGGGGCGTGGCCGAGGGCGTCACCTCGATCACCGTGCCATGATAGTCACCGCAATCGCCGGCACGTCCGGCATAGGTGACATAGAGCCTGCCCTTGAAGAATTGCAGCGCGCTGCGTTGCCCCTGAAGCTCGGAAGAGAAGCTGGCGTGGCGGGCTGCCATCTGGTTGTCGACATTGATCGGCCAGTGGGCGACGGTCGCCCCATTGGCGAGCGACAGCGCATAGATCATGTGCCGCGGCAGGCTGCCGGCCTGGATCGTCATCGCGTCGAGATAGAGCCGGCTGGTGGCGGGATCGATGACCGGCGTGCCGGTGATCCCCTCCGGGGCGATATCGCCGCACGGCAGCGTTCCGCCCTGCACGGAGGGGGCAAGCTGCGTCTTCCAGACCGTCGCGCCGGTATCGGCGTTCAGCGCATAGACCGCATTGGATTCCGTCGCGACGATCAGCAGCGCGGGCTTGCCGGCGCCCTGCTGCCAATAGAGCGGCTGGGCATAGACATTGCCCGAGATCGCGGCACGGAAACCGGCGTCCGGATGCAGCTTGGCCGCCGCGGCGAAGGTCAGGCCCGGAACCTTGAAGTCACCTGAGCGGTCAGGGGCGTTATGGTATGTGACGACGCTCTGCGCCGGCGCCGGGGTCGCGCCGGCCAGGGCCGCGAGGAAGGCCGCGGCGGTTACGAACTTTGTCATCGATGCTTTCCTTCCGCGTCGCCGCTTGCTCGAAATCAAAATGTAAAGGCGTAGACGGTTCCATCGCCGGCGACATAGAGGTGCCGGTTGGCGGCGATCAGCGTGCCGAAGCGGTGCAGGCCGGTCATCGTCGTGCCCGCGCCGGAAAACAGGACCTTGCCGGTCAGCGCGTCGAAACCGTGCAGCAGGTTGTCGCCGCCAGCCCCCGCCACCCAGAAGATCGCATTGCCGGCACCGTTCGATGTGGTGAGGATCGGCGCCCCGGCCCCGGAGAGCATCGCGCACCAGAGCGGCGCGATCGGCGTCGCCGGGTCGGATGTGATCTTCAGCACCAGCAGGTTGCCGCCCGAACAGTCCGCGGTCACCGTGCTGTTGTTGGTCACCGCCACCAGGGTCGCCGCCGCGGTCTTGAAGACGGCCGGCGCGGTGACGATGCGGGAGCTGGAAACCTGGAGCTTGGTCAGCTCATGTCCGATGCCGCCCAGATCGGCCCCGTCCAGCAGATAGGCATAGCCGTCCTTGCCCAGCGCCAGCACGCGCTGGGCCGTGCCCGAGGGCGACGGCGGCATGGTGAACGGAATGGCGGCGGTGCCGCCGAGGTCGCGGTCGGCATTGTCGAGATCGCTCCAGTTGGCGGGCGCGTAATAGTCCTGGGTGCCGGCCGGGGCGGCGAGGCCCGCCTTGAGGCGGATCACCGCCTCGCCGTCGCCCCAGGTGACGGCCTTCGACGTGTTGCCGGTGGTGGCGAAGAGCGATGCGCCGTCGCTGGTGACGCCGCCCTGGGACCAGATCCCGCCCCGCACCGCCCGCGTCATCCAGGCGCCGGTGACTGTGCGCGACGACGGCGTGATCTCGACCACCGTGCCGTGATAATCGCCGCAATCGCCGGCCCGCCCGCCATAGCTGACATAGAGCTTGCCGCCGGCGAACTGCAGCGCGGCGCGCTGCCCCTGATAGCGGGAGGCGAATTGCTGGTTGCTCATATGCATCTGGGTCGGCACGTCGACCGGCCAGTTCGCCATCAGCTTTCCGGTCGCGGCCGACATGGCATAGACGCGCTGGCTGGGCATGTTGCCGGACACCAGCACCTCGGCGCCGACATAGAGCGTGCCGCTGGCGGGATCGATGACCGGCGTGCCGGTGATGCCCTCGGGATCGATGTCGCCGCAGGGCAGAGCGCTGCGCGGCACCGGCGCGGGCAGCTTGCGCTGCCAGACCACCGCGCCGGTATCGGCGTTGAGGCCGTAGATCAGGTTGGATTCGGTCGCGACGATCAAAAGCCCGGTCTTGGCCGCCGAGGGCTGCCAATTGAGCGGCTGGGCATAGACGTTCCCCGTGACGGCGGCATGGAAAGCCGGGTCGGGATGGATCGCCGCCGCCGCCGTCTTGGTCAGGCCCGGAACGACATAGGCGCCGGCCCGGTCCGGCGAATTGTGATAGGTGACGACGCTGCCGGCCTGCGCCGTGCCCCACCCGGTTGCGCATATCGCGGCCAGCGCGAACGCCGTGACCCTTTTCAATCGCGTCATGACCTGCTTGCCGTGATGGTGGAAAGTGCCCTGCGCCGGCTTAGAAAGTGAGCGCATAGACCGCGTTGTCGCCGGCGACATAGAGATGGTGGTTGGCGGCGATCAGCGTCTGGAACCGGTGCAGCCCGTTCAGCACGATCCCGCCGCCGTCGAACACCGTCGCGCCGGAATTGGCGTTGAAGCCGTGCAGCAGGCTGTCGCCCTCCGCCCCCAGCACCCAGATGATCGGGTTGAGCGTGCCGTTGGTGGTGGTCAGGATCGGCGCGCCGCTGCCGTTGAACTCGGAACACCACAGCACCGCCAGCGGGTTGGCGGCCGAGGTGACCCTGAGCATCGTCAGGTTGTTGTTCGAGCATTTCGCCAGCGCGCCGCTGAAATTGGTGAAGGCGATCCGCGTGTCGGTTTTGGTGTGATAGACCGCCGCGTCGGTGAGGATGACCGTGTTGGAGACCTGCAGGTCCGCCAGCCCGGCGCTGACGCCGCCCAGATTGGATGCATCCATCAGATAGGCATGCCCGTCCTTGCCCAACGCCAGCACGCGGGGCACGGTTCCGGAACCTGCCGGCACGGTGAAGGGTATCGCCGACGTGCCGCCGAGATCGGCATCCTGATCGTCCAGGTCGTGCCAGTCGAGCGGCGTGAAATAATCCTGGCTGGCGGTCGAATGGGTCAAGCCCGGCAGCAGCCGGACCACGGCCTCGCCGTCCTGCCAATTGCCGGCGGTGGTGCCGATCGTGTTGCCCGTCGTGGCGAAGAGCGAGGTGCCGTCGAAGGCCGCGCCGCCGCGGCCCCAGATGCCGCCGCCGGTGGCCCGCGTCTCCCAGCTGCCGGTGATGGTCCGTTTCGCCGGATTGAACTCGATGACGATACCGTGATAGTCGCCGCAATCGCCGTAGCGCCCGCCATAGCTGACATAGAGCTTGCCGCCGGCGAACTGCAGCGCGGCGCGATCCCCATCGACGGTGGAATCGAAGTCCGAGTCCGGCTTGCCCGCTTTCTTGCGCGCCGCCATCAGCGTCTCGACGTCCAGCGGCCAGTGCGCCAGGACCTGCCCGGTGGCCGCCGCCATGGCATAGACGCGCTGCCTGGCCACGTTGTTTCCCGCCAGCTGGAGCGCGTCGAGATAGAGCGTGCCGGTCACCGGATCGATGACCGGCGTGCCGGTGATGCCTTCGGGATCGATATTGCCGCAGCCGAGCGCGCTCTGCGGCGCCGAGCGGATCAGCTGGGTCTTCCAGATCACGGCGCCGGTATTGGCGTTCAATCCGTAGACCAGGTTCGACGATGTGGCGACGATAAGGATGCCGGTCTTCGAACCCGGCGGCAGCCAGTAAAGCGGCTGGGCATAGATCGTGCCCGTCACGCTGGCGTTGAAGTGGCTGTCGAGATGCAGCTTGGCCGCGGACGTCACGTTCAGCAGCGGCACCGTGAAGGCGCCGGACCGGTCCGCGGCATTGTGATAGGTGACGACGCTTTGCGCCCTTGAGCTCGACAGGGCCGGCGAGAGGATCGCCGTCAGACAGGCCACCGCTGCCAGGATCGACCGTTTCATAGCCACCCTCCCCCAAAATAGTGTCCGATAATCCATTATCGCACACTGCCGGATGTCTCCGGGCAGCTATTTTCCCGCGCCAGCGATACGGGCGAAATTGCGCGGCGGATTGCCCTTCCGCCTTGGACGAACCTTGGGCCCGGAAAATTCCCGCGCCGCAGAGACAGCCTAAACTCGGCGGGAAGAAACAAGACCTGCCCGAACATCTTCTTATTTTCAGCCCGTTAGCCGACAGGCCTGTTCCCAGCAATCCAGGAGGTAACGATGCTGCCCAACATTTCCCGCGCGCCGATGCCGCCTGGCATCCAACCGGCGAACGACGCAGGACCCCGCGCAGCCCCTCCTGCCGTCACGCTGCGGCTGCTCCATGCCGGTGGCTGGACCGGCGGGCCGGCGCGGGAGACCTATCGGAGCCGGCTGGCGCCCTGGCAGGTGAAAAGAGTGACCGACTTCATGCGCGCCAACCTGACCGAAACGCTGCGGCTGTCGGAGCTGGCAGCGATCAGCGGCCTGTCGCCGTCGCATTTCGGGCGGGCCTTCAAAGGCTCGACCGGGCTGCCGCCGCACCGCTGGCAGCTCAACATGCGGATCGAGCAGGCCCGCGCCTTGCTGGCCGATGCCGGCGCCTCTCTGGCCGACATCGCCTGCGCCACCGGCTTCGCCGATCAGAGCCATTTCACCCGGGTCTTCTCCAGGATCGTGGGCGTGAGCCCCGGCGCCTGGCGGCGCTCGCAAACGGCATGAGCGGCGAATGAAAGAGAGCCAGGGCGAACCGATCTGCGAGATCGCGATCCGCAACCTCGTCATCGCCTTTCACATGCGGGTCCGGCGCGACCATGTGCTGGCGCCGGTCTTCGCGCATGCCGTCGGCACGACCGATGCCGACTGGGCCAGGCATACTACGCAGATCCAGCATTTCTGGGCGTCGCTCATGCTCGCCGGCCGGCGTCGCGCCGAGCCGGCGGCGGCCCGTCTCCCCGACCTCGAGCCGGCGCTGTTCGAACGCTGGCTGACGCTGCTCCGCGGCACCTGTGCCGATCTGTTCGAGCCGACACTCGCCGCCGCGTTCCAGCATCACATGGCCCGGATGCTGCTGGCCGGCGGCTTCGCCAGCGCGTAGATTTACATTTTGACTGAAAGGTTTTTCTGGTTATAAGGGCGGCCAATTCTTGTCGAGATCGGCCGCCCCATGCCCAAGATCACCTATATCGCCCATGACGGAACCACCACGGCACTGGAGGTCCGCACCGGCCTTTCGGTGATGGAGGGGGCGGTCAAGAACGGGGTGGACGGGATCGACGCCGATTGTGGCGGCAGCTGTTCCTGCGCCACCTGCCATGTCTATGTCGACCCGGCCTGGACGGGGCGGGTAGGCCCGCCGGCCTCCAATGATGAAGACGATCTGCTGGGCCTCGCGATCGAGCGCCAGTCCAACTCCCGCCTGTCCTGCCAGATCAAAGTCAATGTCGAGCTGGACGGGCTGGTCGTGCGGATGCCGGCGAGTCAGAGGTAGGGTTTTTCGTCCTTCTTGACCTCGCCCCAACGGGGAGAGGTCAATGAACTCCAGTCACCGCCGGCAGTGTCGCGACGCCACGCACATTCGACAGCGCCACGCGGGTCGTCCGCATCGTGTCGACCTGGAAGTTCGGCAGCCTCGCCAGCAGCTCCTCGAAGGCGATGCGGATTTCCAGCCTTGCCAGGTGGATGCCCAGGCAGCGGTGGATGCCGTAGCCGAAATAGATCGCCGATACGTCATTGTCGCGCCCGACATCGAACATATCCGGGTTCTCGAAGGCGCGCTCGTCGCGGGTCGCGGCGCCGGTGACCAGCATCACCTTCTCCCCTTCCGGGATGGTGACGCCGTGCAAGGTCACGTCCCGCGTCGTGGTGCGGCCCTGGAGCTGCGACGGCGGGTCGTAGCGGAGTATCTCGTCGACCGCCTGGACGACCGGAATCTCACCCGAGGCCAGCCGCTTCCACTGGTCCGGGAAGGCATGGAAAGCCATCGCCCCGTTGGGGATCGCCTTGGCCACCGTCTCATGCCCGGCGAAGGCAAGCTCACCGAAGCGGGCGGCCAGCTCGTCGTCCTCCATGCGGCGCAGATTGCCGTTCTCGTCCGGCTCCTCCGCGTTCATCAGCATGGTGATGACATCCTCGCGCGGCTTGGTCCGCCGCTCCTTGATGAGGCCGAGATAGAGTCCGTGCAGGGTGGCATGCGCCTGCATCACCTCCTCCACCCCGTGCAGCTCGGTGCGCATGACGATGCGGTTGCTGTGATGATGCACGTCCTCGCGCACGTCCTTGGGGATGCCGATCATCTCGCTGATGACGTCGAGCGGCAGCTGGACGGCGAAGTCCTTGACGAAGTCGAACTCGCCCATCTCGGTGACGCGATCGATCAGGGTGCGAACGCGCTGGCGGATATAGGGCTCGAGCTCAGCCATGCGCTGGCGGGTGAAGACCTTGGTCACCAGCGCCTTGTGCCAGCGATGCTCGGGCTCGTCCTTCAGGATCAGCATCGGCATGCCCTTCTCGACACCCTCGATCGTCATGCCGCCGGCGCTGGAATAGGTCTTGTTGTCCCGGTGCGCCTCCATCACGTCGGCATGGCGCGACAGCGTCCAGAACTTCATCGCCGGATTGTGATAGACCGGCGCCTCGTCACGCAGGCGCCGATAGAGCGGATACGGATTTGCGGCGGTCGCGGGATCGTACGGATTGAATTCGAGCATCGGCGCCCTCCCTGGAGTGCGCGGCACGATAGCGGCAGGACGTACGCCCACAACTCGCTTTTGAGGCCATGCTGGGGCGAAGCGGACAGGAAATTCACCGGTGCTGTCGCATCGTCCGAGATTGCCGCTATTGTGAGTTCAAAGATTTCGCTGGGGAATGGACGCCGATGATCGAATACGATCCGTACGACTATAAATTCCACGACGACCCTTATCCGGTCTACCGCGCCCTGCGCGACCACGCCCCGGCCTATCACAACGAAAAATACGATTTCTGGGCCCTGTCGCGCTATCACGACTGCCAGCACGCGGTCCGCGATTTCAAGACCTTCTCCAGCGCCCAGGGCACCTCATTGGAGGCGCTGAAGGCGCAGCTGCCGACCCTGATCAATTCCGACCCGCCGGTCCACACGCGGCTGCGCCACCTGATCGCCGGCATGTTCACGCCGGAGAGGCTGGCGCCGCTGGAAAGCGTGGTCCGCGACATGGCGCGCGAGTTGCTCGCGCCGCATATCGGCGCCGGCCGGATCGACATCATCGGCGATTTCGCCGCCAAGCTGCCGATGGCGATCATCTGCAAGTTCCTGGGCTTCCCCCGCGCCGACGAAGATCGGCTGCGCGCCTTGACCGACCAGGTCGTCCACCGCGACGAGGGCGTGTTCGAGATGCCCGACGAGGGCATGCAGGCGACGATCAAGCTGTTCGAATATTTCAATGCCGACATCGCCGAGCGGGCCAGGAGCGCCTCGAGTCGCGACGACATCGTCACCACCCTGCTGGCCGCGCGCGACGCCGGCAAGATCGGCCACGAGGATGTGCTGGGCTATATCTACATACTGTCGATCGCCGGCAACGAGACCACGACCAAGCTGATCGGCAATATCTGCTATCAGCTGCACAAGCATCCCGACCAGGCCGAGACGCTGAGGCAGGACATGTCGCTGCTGCCCTCGGCGATCGAGGAGACGATGCGCTATGACGGCCCGACCCAGATGATGGCGCGGACCACGACGCGCGACGTCGCGCTGCACGGCAAGACGATCCCCAAGGGCGCCAAGATCGCCCTGCTGTTCACCAGCGCCAACCGCGACGAACGCAAATATCCCGACGGCGAAAGCTTCGACCTGAAGCGCGACCCGCGCGACCATCTGGGCTTCGGCGGCGGCCTGCACGCCTGCCTGGGCGCCGCGCTGGCCCGGATGGAGGCCCGGGTGGCGATGGAGGAGGTACTGGCTGCCATCGGCCGGTTCGAGGTGGATGAGACCGGTCTGGAGCGGATGCACTCGCCGAACGTGCGGGGCTTCACGAAGGTGCCGATGCGATTCGCCTAAAAGTAGTGTTAGCCCGCAAGAACTCCCGTAATCTGGGCGTAGATTTGTGAGATCGCATACGGGAGGTGATTATGAACAAATTCACTCTCTTGCTGGTGCTGGTACTGCCTGGCTGCGTTTCGCCGGAGCAATTCGCCGAGGAGCGCGCGGCAAAACTGTCCCATGCCGAAGGCGTGTGTCAGCGCCGGGGTTTCGAGCCCGGCAGCCAGGATTATCTCAAATGCTTGCAGGACGTCGGAAACCGCTACGGGTATAAGCTGGCCTCCGACGGGCAACTGGCCTTCGTCGTGCCGCCGCCCAACGGCGGCAAGGGGCCGATCGGTGGCGGAACCTTTTACCCTGGCGTGTATGTGCCGCCCGTTTATAACCACCCCTGACGGCGGGCGGCTTTTTTTTCAGCAGAGCGTCCAATCCGAGCGGGCTTCCTCCTATAGCGCGCCCGGCCGCCACCCTACCCTGCCGCTACCGAACCCGGAGGCAGGACCATGGACATCAGCAGCAAAGATACCGCCGTCGTCTTCATCGATCCGCAGAACGACGTGCTGAGCGAACACATGGCCGAGGGGGCTGCGGGCGTATAGAAGCGGGACCGGATGGGGCCGGCATCCACCGCCCGGCCTCGTCCACGCCGCGAAAGGAATAATTTTTCAAAAGATCGATACGAAAGCGATCCGGGCCATGATGGCCCGCGTAGTTCGGGCGGGTGCCCTTGCTCTGCCGCGGTCATATCGGGAGATTGGCCCTTCGATAAGACAGACAGGCTGCGCGTGCTCGATATCCGGACCCTTTATGTTGCCCATGTCGCCGCCATCGTCACGGCCGGCGCGGTCATGCTGCTGAGCCGCCTGTGGCAGCCGGATGCGCGCAGCGTCGGCACCTGGGGCGGCGCCGCGCTTTGCCTCGGCGTCGGCATGGGCCTGACGGCGCTGCGCGGCATCGCGCCCGACTGGCTGACCGTGCTGGTCGCCAACGGCATCGCCGCCATGTGCCCGCTGATGATCTGGAACGGCATCCGAAAGTTCAACGGCCAGACCACGAAATGGCCAGTGTCGTTTGCGCTCGCCGCCATGTATGTCGTCTCCCTCGCCTATTTTCTCTATGCCGACGAAAACCTGTCGGCGCGGATCGCGATCAGCTCGCTGCTGCTGGCGGCGGGCTCAAGCGCCAGCGCCTATGAGCTGTTCCGCCGGACGGACGCGGCGCTGCGGCGCATGTCCTGGACGGCCGGCGCGGCGCTGATGCTGGTCGTCGGCGCGCAGCTCTCCCGCACGGCGACGGCCCTGTTTGGGACGCCGCAATCCAACCTGTTCGCGCCGACCCTGGTCAATCAGGTCAGCTATCTGGCCGGGATCGTCGTGTCTTCGCTCGTGATCTTCTGTCTGGCGATGATGGCGAACCTGCAGCTTCAGCTGCAGCTCGGCGAACGCTCGGCCGAGCTGGAACGGATCGCGCGCGACCGCGATCATGCGCGACAGCGGGCCGAACAGGCGAACCGCACCAAATCCACTTTTCTCACGACGATGAGCCATGAGCTGAGGACCCCGCTCAACGCCATTCTCGGCTTTTCCGAACTGGGGCCGGCCATCCCGTCCCAGCAGCCGCTGCCGGCGCGGATCAAGGAGTATTTCGGGCTGATCCATCAAAGCGGCGCGCACCTGCTGCGGATGATCAACGACATTCTGGACCTGTCCAAGGTCGAGGCCGGGAAGATGGAGGTGGATTGCACCGATCTCGACATCGACTACGCAATCAACAGCACGGTCCGTCTGGTCGCGCCGCAGGCGAGCGGCAAGGCCCAGCATCTCGAGGTCGCCATCGCGGCGCCCCCGCCCGCCCTGTTTGCCGACGAGCGCGGAGTGCGGCAGATCCTGTTCAACCTGCTGTCCAACGCCGTCCGCTTCACGCCCGAGGGCGGGACCGTACGGGTGAACGCAGCAGCGTCGGCCGCCGGCGGCGGGACGGAGATCGTCGTGTCCGATACCGGCATCGGCATTCCCCGCGACCAGATCGCCCGCCTGACCCTGCCGTTCGAGCAGATCGACAATTCCTTTGCCCGAGCCCATGGCGGCACCGGCCTCGGCCTCCCGCTTGTCGATGCTTTGGTCCGGCTGCATGGCGGCTCGCTGACGATCGACAGCGAGGTCGGCGCCGGAACCCGGGTCACCGTGCGCTTCCCGCCCCAGCCGGAGGGCCGGGGCCGATATCCCGGCGCTTCCTCAGGTCAAGACGGCGCACTACCGTAGATTGAGGGCCACCAGGTCCAGGCTGTGGCGGGCGATCTGCTCGTTCTCGCGCGTCGGCATCGCGCGGATGGCTGAGCGCGCGGTGGGATCGTCGGGGTCGATGCCGGCCCAGGCGAGGCCGGCGCAGATCTTGGCCCGCACCACGGCGTCGTGCTCGCCGATGCCGCCGGTGAAGACAAGCATGTCGACCCCGTCGAGCGCGGCGATCATCGCCGCCACCTGCTTGCGCACCGAATAGCAGAAGAGCTCGACCGCCAGCCTGGCGTCCGCGTTCGACGGCGCGGCCTCATGCAGCGCCTGCATGTCACCGCCGACGCCGGAAAGCCCGGCAAGGCCCGAGTGCCGGTCGAGCAGATCCTCCAGCGCCACGGCATCGAGCCGCCGCTCGCGCAGCAGATAGAGCAGCACGCCGGGGTCGAGATCGCCGGGGCGCGTCGCCATCACCACCCCGCCGGCCGGGGTCAGACCCATGCTGGTGTCGACGGATTGGCCGTTCTTGATTGCCGTGACGCTGGCGCCCGAGCCCAAATGGGCGACGATCAGCCGCTCAGGCAGCTCGCCGCGCAGCTGCTCCACGATCGATTCGCAGGACAGGCCATGGAAGCCGTAGCGATGAACCCCCGCCGCCCGCACGTCGGCCGGCAGCGGCAGGGTGCGGGCAACCTCGGGCAGGCCGGCGTGGAAGGCGGCGTCGAAACAGGCGACATGCGGAACGCCCGGAAACCGGGTCCGCGCCACGCCGAGGATCGCCAGCGCCAGCGGAACATGCAGCGGGGCGAAGGCGGACGCCGCCTCGAGCCGCCGCGCGACCGCGTCATCGATCAGCGCATGCCGGGTGAGGTCGGGCCCGCCATGGACGATGCGATGGCCGATCGCGGCCAGCGGCGGCATCTTATAGGCCGTCATCAGGTCGGCCACGGCCGCGATCGCCTCCGCCTGATCGGCCTGGCCGGTTTCGTTCATGACCGTCCGCCCATGCGAATCGCGAACCTGGAGAGAGCCCTTGCGGGGGCCGGCCAGCACGGCATCGCCGGAAAACAGAAGCTGCGGCCTGCCCGCATCGGCACGGTAGACACCGAACTTGAGCGAGGATGAGCCGCTGTTCAGCGCCAGGACGACCGCGCCGTCGCTCACGGACAGAGCCTTTGGACATGCGCGTTGCGGCGGTTGGCCCTAGGCATGCATCCACCGCGGGAGATCGGGTGACAAGGTACCGGTCATCGGCGTCTCCGCCATGGTTTCGCGCCAGCGATTCCTCGTTAATCTGGTCCCGCCCGAGGCCAAATCAACGAGGCGGGAACGATCGTCACACAGCTTTAACAGGCTACTCAGGACGAAAGACCGGACCCGGCGCCCGCCCCTGCCAGGCCACCTACGTCGTCACTCCACCACCAGCTGACCGAAGCTCCACGGATGGTCCTTGCAGATATATGTGTAGGTTCCCGGTTTGGCGATCGTGATCGAGGCCGATGCGCCAGGGGCGATCTCGCCGGTGGTCCATGAGCCGTCGACGGCCGTGGCGTCGTGGGGCAGCTTGCCGGTGTTGGTCCAGGTCACCGCCGTTCCCGCCTTGACCTTCGTGCGCATCGGCTTGAAGGCGTATTCGTTGGTGTAGGTGAGCACCTTGGAGATGCCGCGCTTGTCCTCGAAGTCGGCGCTCATCTGGATATGGTCGGTGGCTTCGACCCGGCCGCGGAAACTCGTTTCCGTCGGCGGGGCGGGCGGCGCCGGCAGCGGCTGAACGGTGCCGCCGAGCTTGAACGCCCACAGCGCCGTGGAGGCCACGACGGCGACATAGTCCTCGCCGTCGATCCGATAGACGGCAGCAGGGCCGCTTTCGTTCGAGCCGGTCTGGAACTGCCACAGCACGTCGCCGGTCCTGGCGTTCAGCGCCAGCAAATTGCCGTCCGGCTCGCCATGGAACAACAGGCCGCCGGCGGTCGCGGTCGCGCCCGCGCCACCCTCGAGCCGGTTGGGCATGCGCTTCTGCCAGACGATCTTGTCGGTCCGGACATCGATCGCGGCCAGGATGCCGTAATTCTTCACGCCAGGGATCGAGGTCGCCGCGTCGCTGGAGAAGACATAAGGGTCCTCCCAGCGCTGCAGCCACAGCGCCGTCACCGCGCCGGCCGCATAAAACAGCCCGGTCTGCGGATCGTAGGCCATCGGCGAGGCGCGGGCGGTCAGCACCGGCCCCATCAGGTTGGGCCGGTCGATCGGGATCGGATCGAAATAGCAGCCGAGCACGAAGCCCTGCGGAACCATGTCCGGCGAGACGCAGCGCGGCCCAAGCGGATCGGCGCCGACCGGGAAGGGCTGGGTTGCCGCGGTGGCCTGACGCGGGTCCTGCTTCACCAGCCGTTCCTCGACCGGCACGATCGGCTTGCCGGTGGCGCGATCCAGCAGGAACAGATAGCCGTCGGTCCGCATCACCCCGATGCCCTTGCGCGCCTTGCCGCCGATCTCGGTATCGTAGAGCACCAGCGGCGTGCCGAGATCCTGCTCGAACACGTCGTGATGCGTCGTCTGGTAATGCCAGCGCAGCCTGCCGGTCTTGAGGTCGAGCGCCACGACCGAGGCGGTGTAGAGATTGTCCCCCGCGCGCACCTCTCCGCCCAGCTCGGGGATGGGGTTGCCGGTGCCGACATAGACGAGGCCCAGGGCCGGATCGACCGCCGGCGTCATCCAGACCGCGCCGCCGCCACGCTTCCAGACGTCGCCGTCCTTGGGCCAGGTCTCGTGACCTTTCTCGCCCGGACCGGGCACGACATGGAAGACCCAGACCACCTTTCCCGTCCTGGCGTCGACGGCGACCACCCGCCCGTCATTGCGCTCCACCGGCGCGCGGGCGCCGGAAAGACCGGCGATGACCAGCCCGCCCGCATAGGTCGTCGAACCGCCGACCCATTGGCCGCCGCCGGCGCCGGGCGCAGCCTGCTCGGCGATTTCCGTCATCCACAGCTGCTGGCCGGTCTTCTCGTCGAGGGCGACGATATGGCCCTCCATCAGCCCGACGAACACCTTCCCCTCCCCCACCGCGACGCCGCGGGCGAGGCCGAAAGGCGGCGTGTCGGGCTTGGTATGCCAAAGAACGGCGCCGGTCTTCGGATCGAAGGCATAGATTTCCGGTCCGGCGGTCACGAACATCATCCCATCGGCCACGACCGGCGTCGCCCGCGACGACGCGCCCTCGAAACGATGGACCCAGGCGCCGCCGAGGGATTTCACGGTATCGGTATTGATCTTGCTCAGCGCCGAATATTGCGTGTTGCCCCAATCGCCGCCGACCGCGGCCCAGTCCTTGGCCGCGTAGGTGGCGCGCGGATCCTTGGACGCCAGCGCGCCCACGGAGATCGCGGTCAGCGCCAGCGCAACCGCGCCGCGCACGAATATTTCCTTCCGCAAGACGAACGGATCGCGCGTCGGCGCGGCGGTGATATCGGACACGATGGAGTTTCCCCGGGGGTCAAAGTCCTTTTGCGGCGCAACTATCCGGCTTTCGCCGCCCGGGCGCATGATGCATTTGGATGAAGGCGGATGCGAGCTTTGAGGACGACCGGCGGGAAGTCCCTGGGGAACCCTAATCCAGCTCGAAAAGCCCCGCCGCGCCCATGCCGCCGCCGATGCACATGGTGACGACGACCCGCCGGGCGCCGCGGCGGCGGCCCTCGATCAGCGCATGCCCGGTCAGCCGAGCGCCGCTCATGCCGTAGGGGTGGCCGATGGAGATCGCGCCGCCATCGACATTCAGGCGCTCCATCGGGATGCCCAGCCGGTCGCGGCAATAGACGACCTGGACGGCGAAAGCCTCATTCAGCTCCCATAGATCGATATCGCCGATGCCGAGGCCATGGCGGGCCAGCAGCTTCGGAACCGCGAAGACCGGGCCGATCCCCATCTCGTCGGGCTCGCACCCGGCGACGGCGAAGCCTACGAAACGCCCGAGCGGGGTCAGCCCGCGCCGCGCCGCCGCGTCGGCGCTCATCACGACCGTGGCGCTGGCGCCGTCCGACAGCTGGCTCGCGTTGCCGGCGGTGATGAATTCGCCCTCGCCGCGCACCGGGCGCAGCCGGGCCAGACCGTCGGCGCTGGTGTCGGGCCGGTTGCCCTCGTCGCGCGTAAGCGTCACGACCTCGTCCCCGACGATCTGGCCGGCCTTGTCGGTAATCAGTTTTTTCACCGTGATCGGCACGATTTCGGCATCGAGCCGGCCCTCGGCCTGCGCGGCGGCGGTGCGCTGCTGGCTGATCAAGACGTAGGCGTCCTGCGCTTCGCGGCTGACACCATAACGGTGCGCGACGTTGTCGGCGGTTTCGATCATCGACCAGTAGAGTTCCGGCTTGTGCGCGACGATCCAGTCCTCGCGGGCGCGGACCAGGTTGAGGTTGGGCTGGGTCAGCGAAACCGATTCAAGCCCGCCGGCGACATAGATATCGCCCTCGCCCGCCATCACACGCTGGGCGGCGAGCGCGATCGTCTGCAGCCCGGACGAGCATTTGCGGTCCAGCGTGAAGCCCGGCACCGATACCGGCAGACCGGCGAAACAGGCCGCCTGGCGCGCGATGTTGCTGCCGGTCGCGCCCTCCGGCGTGGCGCAGCCGATCAGCACATCGTCGACCTCCGCCGGATCGACCCCGGCGCGCGCCACCGCCGCCTTGATCGCGTGCCCGCCCAGCATGGCGCCATGGGTATCGTTGAGCGCGCCTCGGAAGGCCTTGCCGATCGGCGTGCGGGCGGTGGAGACGATGACGGCGTAGGGCATGGATTTCTCTCGGGTTCAGTCGGAACGGGCAGTGAGGTCCGGCCAGAATTCATCGGCGCCGCGGGCCGCCACCCGAACGCCGAGCCACTCGGACCAATAGCGTTCCGAACCGCATTCGGACGCCCAGGAGACGAGACGGAGTGTCCAGCGGTGGAGGTCGTATTCCTGCGTGAAGCCGATCGCACCGTGGACCTGGTGCGCCGTCGCATGGCCGATCTGCGCCGCCATGTTCGCCCGCAGCTTTGCCGCTGCGATCTCGAACGGCGCGTCACCCCGGTCCATGGCGCGCGCCGCCGCCTCGGCCGCGCAGTTCGCCGCCGCCGCCTCTTCGGCGAAGACCGCCAATGCCTGCTGCACCGCCTGGAACTTGCCGATCGCCTTGCCGAACTGGACCCGGTCATTGGCATATTGGATCGACCGCGCCAGCGCGGCATCGAGCGCGCCGGCGATGAGCGCGGCGCGGGTCAAGGCGCCGAGAGCGAACAGGTCGGCCTCGGCCGGCGCGATTTCTGCCGGCGCATCGTCGAAGACAAGCGTGTCGCGCGGTTCGCCGGCGGGATTTGCCGACTGGGCGATAGAAGCCGCATCCGCCACGCGCAACCGGATCAGTATGCCATCCAGAACGGCGATGACACGGTCGGCCTCGCGTCCCCAGGCCACGGATTTCAGCCGGCCGGCGAACCGGCCGCTCTCCACCCTGCCCACGGCGGCCGGCGCGAAAACGGTCAGCGCGTCCACCGGCTCCCAGCCCGCGGCAACGGCCAGGCGCGCAGCGACGATCGCCTCGGCCAAAGGCGCGGGCAGCGCGTGGAGGCCGGCGAGCCGCAGCACGGCGACGGCATCGACCCAGTCACCCCCGAAACCGCCATCCTGTTCAGGTACCAGCAGCGACGGAAACCCGGCTTCGGCGACCTGCCGCCACAGAACGGCAAAATCCAGCCCGGTATCGGCGGCCAGATCGGCGAACAGGCGGTCGGCCGTTTCAACGACCATGGATTGGCTCTGGCTCATCTGAGGCCCAGCCCCCTTGCGATGATGCCGCGCAGGATCTCGCGCGTGCCGCCGCGCAGCGAGAAGGACGGCGAAATCTGCAGCAGCAAAGCCGTCATGCGCATGAAATCGCTGTCCGCCGACAGGTCGTCGGTCCCTTCCATCGCCGCCTGGACCGCGCGCGGCAGGGCCTGTTCATAGAGATTGCCGAGATCCTTCACGATCGCGGCTTCCAGCATCGGATCCTGGCCCGATGCCAGCTTGGCCGCGGTCGAGCGCGACATCTGGCGCAGCGTCCACAGCTCAGCCGTCAGCCGTCCGATCAGCGCCTTGGTCGCCGGGTTGGGATTCGCGCCGGCTACGCGGATCAGCTCGATCAGCGAGGCGAAACTCGACAAGTAGCGTTCCGGGCCGGACCGCTCCAGCGACAGCTCGGCTGTCACCTGCTTCCAGCCGTTGCCCTCGTCGCCGACGCGCATCGAGTCCGGCACCAGCACGTCGTCGAAGAACACCTCGTTGAAATCATGCCCACCCGCCAGGTCGAGGATCGGGCGGACGGTGATGCCCGGTGTGGACAGGTCGATCAGGAACTGGGTCAGGCCCGCCTGCCGTTCCGACCCGGCCTCGGTACGGACCAGGGCGATCATCATCTGCGAATGATGGGCGAAGGTGGTCCAGATCTTCTGGCCGTTGATCCGCCAGCCATCATCGGTGCGCACGGCGCGGGTGCGGATCGACGCGAGGTCCGAGCCGGTGCCAGGTTCGCTCATGCCGATGCAGAAATAGAGCTCGCCGGCGGCGATGCCGGGCAGGAAGCGCTGGCGCTGCTCCTCGGTGCCGTAGCGCAGGATCAGTGGGCCGCTCTGGCGGTCGGCGATCCAGTGCAGCCCGACCGGTGCCCCCGCGGCGAGCAGTTCCTCCAGCACCGTGTAGCGTTCCAGCGGATGGCGCTCATGGCCGCCATAGCGTTTCGGCCATGTCATCCCGATATAGCCGGCGGCGGCCAGCGCGCGGCTGAATTCCCGGTCGGGCACGGCCCAGCAGTTGAGCCGCCGAAGCGGATCGGCTTGCGGCATGTGCCGGCGCAGAAAATCCCGCACCTCGGCGCGCAGCGCCGTGAGGTCGGACGGGCATTCGAAGGGGAAGACGGTAAAGCTTTGCACCCGCGATCAATCGCGGAATTCACCCAAGCCGTACAAGCCGGCGGCCCGTACTATCGCAGAGGCGATATGGGCACCAGCTCGGCTGCATGACCGGCCCTTCGGGTGATAAGCAGCCAGGACAGGCAGCTAACCAAGGAGTGCCGAAATGTCCGTCGAATGGATGCTGGAGGACGGCGTCGCGACCATCACGATCAATCGGCCGGAGCGCAAGAACGCCATTACTCTGGCGATGCGCACCGAGATCGAGGCGGCCTTCCTGAGGGCGCAGGACGATCCGGAGGTGCGGGTCGTCGTGCTGACCGGGGCGGGCGGCAATTTCAGCGCCGGGGCCGACGTCAGTGAGATGAGCGGCCTGGGCATGAACGATGCCTTGCTTCGCATGCGCCATCTGCATCGGATGGCCCGCGCCGTCGCCAATACCAGCAAGCCGGTGATTGCCGCCGTGCGCGGCGTCTGCGTCGGCATGTCCTGGGCGCTGGCACTGGCCAGCGACATCGTGGTCGCGGCGGAGGATGCGCGATTCCAGTTCGCCTTCCGCCATATCGGCCTGGCGCCCGACGGCGGGGCCGCCTTCCTGCTGACCCGCTACCTGCCGATCCAGCGGGCGAAGGAGATCATCTATTCCGGCCGCTTCGTCAGCGGTACCGAGGCCGGCGCGCTGGGCCTGGCGCTGCATGTGCTGCCCTCAGAGGAGGTGCAGGCCAAAGCGGCGGAGCTGGCGCGATCCTTCGCCGAGGCGCCGACCATCGCGCTGTCGATGGCCAAGCGCCAGTTCGAAGCCGCCCCGGCCCAGAGCTACAGCGAGGCTCTGGACTTCGAATCCAGCATGCAGACGCTGATGGTCTATACCGAGGACTTCAAGGAGGGCACGCTGTCCTTCAAGGAGAAGCGCAAGGCCCGGTTCACGGGGAATTGAGGGTAGCTGATCGGAAGCGGTTGGGATTGTCCACCGCAACCAAAAACGCAATTATCTACGCAATCCATTGCGCAATCGAAAACGCAACACTACGTGCTAGTGACGCATTCGAAAGGCGAGAGGAACGGCGGTCATGACCAGCGCGGTAGCACGGAAGCTTGAATCACTGCGCAGCAAGGGAATTCGGCAGACGGAAGTTGCAATTCTTCTGGGCACCCGCCCGGAACAGGTTTCACGGTGGAACAAGGGACAGGCCTACCCGCACTCCTCCACGGAAAAGGCCTTGCTCGAGTTGGAGTTCATTGTCGATCAGCTGGGCGATTTTTATGAGCCGAATGAGGCGCGCCAATGGATTTTCTCGCCGCAGAAACATTTGGGCGGCCATTCGCCGGCCGAACTGATCCAGGATGATAAAATCGATGAGGTGAGAAGGCTGGTCAACCAACTTCGCGATGCGGTCTACCTCTGAGAGCTGGAATGGCGAACTACGATCCCGTTCTCGCCGACCGGCTTGCCGCGCTAAAAACGGAAGCATTTGCTGGAGAGATCTTTCGCGCTACGCGGGCCAGCGCTGATCCCGTCGCGCCGTCACTCTATGGCGGGCGTTGGGCAAGGCCGCAGAACGGCGATCCCGGTACGAATGTGCTTTACACCAGCATGGAACGCGACGGCGCCATGGCGGAGGTCGTCTCGTTCCTGGCCGATCAGACGCCGATCCCCGGCCCGCGATCACTCAAAGTCACGCGACTGGCCGTCACGACCGCCAGAACCCTGCGGCCTGTCCATGCCGATCTCGGCACTCTGGGCATCGATGTCAGCCAATATGGTACGCGCGATTATCGGCGCACCCAGGAAATCGGCAGCACGCTGGCTTGGCTCGGCCTTGATGGGCTGATCGCACCCTCGGCCCGCTGGGCATGTGCGAATCTCATGATCTTCACGGACAATCACGCGCTCACCGAAAAACTGGAACCCGTTGCCGAGGAGTTGATCGAGTGGCGCGACTGGGCAGAACGCAACGGATTCATCAAAACGCCTGCGCCACCAGCTTTGTGTTGAAATAGGCCTGGAGGCCCTCGATGCCGCCTTCCGAGCCGTGGC
>CAZNNJ010000003.1:0-1405 GCA_964574305.1 uncultured Rhodospirillales bacterium
CCGCGGCCGTGCGGCGGCGATGTCGATGATCCCGACCTCCACCGGCGCGGCCAAGGCCATCGGCCTGGTGCTGCCCGAACTGGCCGGCAAGCTGGACGGCTCTTCGATCCGCGTGCCGACGCCGAACGTCTCGGTCGTCGACCTGAAGGTGGTGCCGAAGCGCGACGTGACCAAGGACGAGATCAACGAGGCGCTGAAGGCCGCCGCGGCCAACGGCCCGCTGAAGGGTATCCTGGCGACCTATACCGACCCGCTCGTTTCCAGCGATTTCAACCACGACCCGCATTCGTCGATCTTCGCCCTCAACGAAGTGAAGGTCATCGACGGGACGTTCGTGCGCGTGATGACCTGGTACGACAATGAGTGGGGCTTCTCCAACCGGATGAGCGACACCGCCGTGAAGATGGCGGCGCTGGGCTGATCCGTCCGGAACAGCGGCGGGCGACCCGTGACTTCGGATAAGCCCGCCGCCTGTTTCACCATCCACTCGCTGACCCATCTGCGCGCCGCCCTCACGGCGGGCGCGCAGAGCGGGCGGCCGGTCGTCGCCCTGAGCGCAGCCGGCGCCAGCGGTTTTGCCGGAGCGGCCTGGTTCGCTGCCCTTATCGAACAAGGCCGCGGCGAGTTTCCCGGCGTGAAGCTGACCGCGATGCTGGACTGCGCTGACCGCGCGGGCGACGTGCCCGCGGCGCTGAAACACGGCATCACCCATATCATCTTCACCGGCCACCCCGAAGCCGGCGAAAAGCTTCAAGACATCGCCCGCCAGATGGATGCAGTGCTTCTCCCGCAGCGGCCACCCGCATGCGATCTGATCGATGCCAAGGATCCGTTCCGTGCCGCCCGCCTCCACTGCGAGGCCCCGGGAAAATAAGGCGGAATCGGCTTCAAGTGTTTGCCTGCGCGGGAGGCTTCGGCTATGCACGCACGCATATATTTTGAACATCATACGGGTACCGAATCATGAAGATGACGCCGCGCGTCCGCAAAATTCTCTCCCATTACGAAAGCGACAATCCGGGCACCAAGGCCAACCTGGCCCGCATGCTGATGCAGGGCCGGCTGGCCGGCACCGGCAAGCTGGTGATCCTGCCGGTCGACCAGGGCTTCGAGCATGGCCCGGCGCGCAGCTTCGCCCCGAATCCGCCGGCCTATGACCCGCATTACCACTATCAACTGGCGATCGATGCCGGCCTGTCGGCCTATGCCGCGCCGCTCGGCATGATCGAGGCCGGCGCCGACAGCTTCGCCGGCCAGATCCCGACGATCCTCAAGCTCAACAGCGCCAACACGCTGACCGCCGCCAAGAACCAGGCGGTCGACGGCGACGTCGCCGACGCGCTGCGGCTCGGCTGCGCGGCGATCGGCTTCACGATCTATCCCGGATCCGACTACGCCTACGACA
>CAZNNJ010000003.1:1415-28214 GCA_964574305.1 uncultured Rhodospirillales bacterium
CGAGGCCGGAGCCGACACTTTCGCGGGGCAGATCCCGACCATCCTCAAGATGAACAGCGCCAACAGCCTGTCGCGGCTGAAGGAAGACGCCGACCAGGCCGTCACCGCCAGCGTCAGCGACGCGCTGCGGCTCGGCTGCTCGGCCATCGGCTTCACCATCTATCCGGGCTCCGACGCGGCCTATGACCAGATGGAGGAAATCCGCGAGCTGGCGGAGGAGGCCAAGTCGGTCGGCCTGGCGGTGGTGATCTGGTCCTATCCGCGCGGCGGCGACCTGTCCAAACCGGCCGAGACCGCGGTCGATGTCTGCGCCTATGCCGCGCACATGGCGGCGCTGCTCGGCGCCCATATTATCAAGGTGAAGCCGCCGACCAGCGTGATCGGGCTCGAGGCCGCCAAGAAGACCTATGAGTCTCAGCATATCCCGATCGGCACCATGACCGAGCGTATCCGCCACGTCGTCCAGGCCTGCTTCAACGGCCGCCGGATCGTCGTGTTCTCGGGCGGCGAGGCCAAGGACCTGGACTCGCTCTATAACGAGATCCGGGAGCTGCGCGACGGCGGCGCCAATGGCTCGATCATCGGCCGCAACACCTTCCAGCGCCCCCGCGAGGAGGCACTGAAGCTGCTGGACACCATCATCAACATCTATCTCGGCAAGTCGTAAGAGGCCGCCATGGCGCGCCAGGCGCCGCCCTGCAGGTTCTATCTGCTGACACCGCCCGCGATCGAACTGCCCGCCTTCAGCGAACAGCTGAAGGCGGCGCTCGACGCGGACGACGTGGCGGCGGTGCAATTGCGGCTGAAGCCGGCGGACGACGACACGATCGTCCGCGCGGCCGAGGCGCTGCGCCCGATCGTCCAGGATCGCGGCGTCGCCTTCATCCTGAACGACCGGCCCGACATCGCCGCCAAGGCCGGCTGCGACGGGGCGCATATCGGCATCGAGGACATGCCTTTGCGCGATGCCCAGCGCATCCTTGGGAATGACGCGATCATCGGCGTCACCTGCAAGGTGAGCCGCCACCGCGCCATGGAGGCGGCCGAGCAGGGCGCCAGCTATGTCGCCTTCGGCGCCTTCTTCGAATCCGCCACGCGCGGCGTCGAAGCCGAGGCCGACCCGGAAATCCTCAAATGGTGGAGCGAGCTGATGGAGGTGCCCTGCGTCGCCATCGGCGGCATCACGCCGGAAAATTGCGGCCCGCTGGTCAAGGCCGGCGCCGACTTCATCTGCGCCTCGGCCGGCGTCTGGCAACACCCGGACGGGCCGGCGGCCGGCGTGAAGGCCTATAATCGGGCGATCAGGGAGGCTGGCGGCAAGGGTTAAACCAGCCTGCTGAGGCATTTCACCCCCACCCAACCCTCACCCATCGAGGGGGAGGGCTTTAAAGGCGGCGCCCTCACAAGGCCAGATACGACACGGAAGACAAGGATCGGCCGTGTTGCCGACATGCGCGAATGGAGCCCACGAATCCCTCATAGATCGGTTACAATTGCGAATAAGTCGCATTTACTTTCATAAAACCGATGCTGCGAGAAAATGCAAGTGGTTCTCATTATCTAAGTATAAAATAACACCCCGAAGCCGCCGGTGCAGAGGGACGGGGCGAAAAGCGGCCTTTCCCGGCTGGTTCGGCGGGTAACCTATTTCATAGAAAAAGCCGGGTTTTCGACATGGCTTGCCGATGAATAGCATCGGTGATAGAGCGTTGCCGTCTCGCGGCATCGCCATGACGCGAAGTATTTCTGGATTGTTACAGATGCGTAACAGCTGCGCGCGGTCGCCAATATTCGGACTTTTACCCTGGGTTTTATGTATCGGGCTGGTTTCGGTGCTTCCGGGCACCGCGAAAGCCGAATGTGTGCCCAACCAGACTGTCGTTCCGGCCTGCCTGTCCGGCACCGCGGTCTCCCCCGACTATGCCGGCGCGGTGATCCAGGAAAACGGCGAGCCCGGCCTCAGGCAGGTGGTGCAGGGCGATATCGTCGCCGGCTGGACGGTGGATGAAATCGGCCCCGGCTATGTCGCGCTGAAGCGTGGCACGCGCACCGCGCGGCTGGAAATGCCGCAGCGCGAGCCGGCGAATGTGGAGCTGGTGCAACGCGGCGCCGACGACCCGCCGCGCGCCGCCCGGCGCGGTCCCGTCAATATCCTGCACCCCGTCACCCGCGAACGCGATTAAGGCGCGGCAGCAGGAATTTCGTTCTGATGGCTTCAGCCCCTGGGCCGCACCGCCTTTGCAGGAGCACCGCCCGGTTGCAGGCGAAAATAATCCGCGCCGAATTCCTAGCGGCTCGATATGCCGAGCAGAACCAGCTTGGCGATGCGGTCGGCGCAGGCATCGACTTCCACGCTGACGACCGGGCTGTCGGTGAAGACTGAGCGGCTGACCTCCGACAGGATGAGGTCCAGGATCATCGCGACGATCTCGGGCGTATCGATATCCCGCACCTCGCCTGCGGCCTTGCGTGCATCGAGATAGGCGGCAAGCGGCCGGCCATAGCGCTCGGTGGTGCCCTCGACCAGCAGCGGTGTCAGTTCCGGAAAGCGGTGGCCTTCGCGCATCGCCAGCTTGCTGACGGTGACCGATTGCGGGCTGGTGGCGTCGAGGAAGACGGCGCGGATACGCCGCCGCAGGCCCTCGGCGATCGGGCTGCCGTCATCGGACGGCATCTCGGTGAAGACGGGCTTGTCCTTCAGCTTCCCGATCACCGCGCTGAACAGCGCCTCCTTGTCGGTATAGCGGGTATAGACCGCCTGCTTGCCCATATTGGCCGCCTGGGCGATCGCCTCGATCGTGCTGCCGCTGAAACCGTGCTCGACGAAGAAGTCGGTCGCCACGCCGATCAGCGTCTCGCTGCGCTGCTTGGCATCGTCCTGGGTCGGCCGGCCAGTGCGGCGCGCGCCGGTTGGCGCTTGGGCTTGTGTCGTCAAAGGCTTTGTCACCTTGGGTCTCGTCACTCAATCGTCTTATTTTGATAAAACAGAGTCACGCCGGATTCCAAATTGACAATCATACGCCACAATATGATTAATTGCTGGCGCGCCGGAAAAACAGTCTGAACGGGCGCGATCTTTAAGGGGGAAAGCCATGAGCGGCACCTTGATTCGCGGCGGTACCGTGATCGATGGAACCGGCGCCGCCGGTTTCGCGGCGGATGTCCGCATCCGGGACGGCCTGATCGCGGAGGTCGGACCCAATTTGAAGCCCGACGGTGAGACTATCATCGATGCCGCCGGCGCCTATGTGACGCCTGGCTTCATCGACTCCCATACCCATCTCGACGGCGCAATGTTCTGGGCACCGGACATGGACCCAATCCCCGGCTATGGCACCACCACAGCGGTGATGGGCAATTGCGGGATCACCATGGCCCCCGTGCCGCCCAAGCTGGGCAAGGAGGTTATCGAACTGTTCTGCTATCTCGAGGACCTGCCGGTCTCGGCCTTCGAGGATCACGTCCCCTGGGGCTGGGGCATGTCGTTCGGCGAATACCGCCGCAAGGCCGGAGCCTGCCCCACCTCGATCAACCTGGAAGGCTATGTCGGCCATGTGAATCTGCGGGTCGCGGTGATGGGCGAGACCGCCTGGAGCGCGGTCGCGACGCCCGAGCAGAACACCCAGATGGCGGCCCTGCTGGACGAGGCGATGCGTAACGGCTCGCTGGGCCTGTCGACCAACCTGATGGACAACGACCAGCATCACCGCCCGATCCCGAGCCGGGTCGCCGACGATGCCGAGTTCGAAGCGCTGTTCGACGTGCTCGGCCGCTATCCCGGCGCCGTCGCCCAGATCGAGGCCCGCTTCGCCGAGCCGGCGCATTTCGCCGGCGACATGGAGCGGATGGCCCGCATCGCCGGCCCGCGCGGCGTGCGCGCCGTATGGCTGACCATGCCGACCAGCACCCGCAGCGCGGAGTTCGTCGCCATGGGGATGGACCTGCACAAGCGGCTGCGCGACGGCGGGGCCGATTTCTGGACCACCTTCGCGCCCAAGCCGATCTCGATCTTCCTCAATTTCGACCAGTCGCTGATGTTCGAATGGATGCCGGCCTGGCACGACATGATGTATTCGCCGAAGGGTGAGCGCGAGACGATCCTCGCCGACCCGGAATGGCGGGCGAAGGCGCGTCATGACATGGACCATCATCGCGGCCCCCCGGGCTATCCGTTCGAGCGGCCGGACGTCGTCCAGCTGTCCTATGCTGAAAAAGGCGTCGGCCCGGTCGGCATCTCGCTCGGCCAATATGCGCGCGACACCGGGCTGCACCCGTCCGATGCGATGGCCAATTGGCTGCAGATCAACGGGCTGGGCTCGATCCTCAGCATGATGGGCGATACGATAGACGAGCCGGTCGTGCAAAAGCTGGTCAAGGACCCGTACGCACTCTCCTGCCCGAACGATACCGGCGCGCATCTGCAGCTGTTCGAGGGCGGCGGCCAGTCGCTCTATCTGCTGACCCATTATGTCCGCGACACCGGGCAGATCTCGCTGGAAGACGCCGTGCATTCGCTGACCGGGCGGCAGACCGACTGCTTCGGCTTGCACGACCGGGGCGTCATCGCGGTCGGCCGCGCGGCGGACATCAATGTCTTCGCGCTCGACGAGATCGACATGCATGCCGAGGAAAAGGCCTTCGACGTGCCCGGCGGCTCATGGCGCTTCGTGCGCAAGCCGGCAGGCTTCAGGGCGACGCTGGTGCGGGGCACGCCGATCTTCATCGACGGCAAGGCCACCGGCAACCGTCCCGGTCGCGCCTTCGCCGGCCGTCCGTAATCCGAACAGGGAAACAGGGGAAAAGAATGCACAAGCTCATCATGTCGGCCGCGATTGCGACGGTCGCCTTCGCCGCCCAGGCCCATGCCGAAAAAGGCGTCGGCGTCGGCAAGTATGTCTGGAACGCCAAGGAGTCGCATTACTCGACCGGCAACTACACCACCCAGCAGACGATGGAGATCACCAAGAACGACAGCACCGGGATCGCCGTATCGCAGGTGGTGACGCCGCTGGACGGCAAGACCTTCAGCTGGCACATCGAGTCACCCTATGACGACCAGATGCGGCCCGGATCGCAGTGGATGTCGTTCGCCTTCCGCCGGATTTCCGACAACCAGTTCCACGACCGCTACCGGATGAACGACAGCGGCATCGAGGGCGAGGAGACCTACACGATCACCGACAAGAAACTGACGATCGAGGGCGCGGCGGTCATCAAGGGCAAGAAAGAGCCCTATGTTGAGGTGTGGGACAAGGTGGAATAATCGCGATGCCCGACAACGGCCCGAACGCCTTCCCTTACGCTCATTTTCCGACCGGCTGGTTCGCGGCGGCGGCATCGCGCGAACTGGCGCCGGGAGAGGTCAAGCCGATCCATTATTTCGGCACCGACCTGGTGCTGTTCCGGACCGAGGCCGGTCAGGCGGTGGTCACCGATCCCTATTGCCCGCATTTGGGCGCGCATCTGGGCTATGGCGGGCTGGTCGAGGGAGAAACCATCCGCTGCCCCTTCCATCACTGGAAGTTCGAGGCCTCGGGCCGCTGCGTCAGCGTGCCCTTCGCGCCGGTCCCGGCCAAGGCAAGGATCAGGACCTGGCCGACCGCCGAGCATAACGGCATGATCCTGGTCTGGTACGACCTGGACGGACGGCCGCCGGGCTGGGAGATGCCGGATTTCGAGAAGACGCCGGTGCCCGAGCTGGAAGGCATCAAGACCTACGAGAATATCCGGACCTACCCCCAGGAGATCCTGGAGAACGGCGCCGACTGGCTGCATTTCAATACCGTCCATGCCACGCGGCAGCTGTCGGGCGAGGTCGACCCGCGCAGCGACGGGCCGCATAACCTGGTCTTCACCTTCCGTACCCAGGACATGGAGACGGACGCGGCCATGGACCATTTCCGCGGTGAGGTCGCCTTCTACGGCCCCGGCTATGGCCGCAACCTCTCATGGGGCAAACCCTTCCCGAATCTGACGGTCGAGAACTCGGTCTATGTCACCCCGATCGACCACGGGACGCTGACCATCCGCTCGCTCCACCGGATCGTGCCCGACGCCGGCAATCCGATGCCGCTGGAAGGGCTGGCACAGATCTTTGCCGGGCTGGGGCCGGAGATCACGCGACAGCTGGAGCAGGATGTCGTCATCTGGGAACGGAAGACCTATTTCCCGCGCCCGTTGCTGGCCGCGTCCGACGGGCCGATCCTGCGCTACCGAAAATGGTACAGCCAGTTCTATCCGGACGGGCCGGACGCGATGAGCAAGGTGGCTTGAGCGCGGGCCGACGATCTGGGACAAGTCGGCGTTCGATCCTTTGGACCGGGTGGCGGAAATGAAGCAGCCGAGTTTTCCGGGGCAGGCTCTATGGCTCCCGCTTTTGCTGGGTCTATCCTGGGCGGGGCATTGCGCCGCGGCGGATGCCCCTTCCTGCCCGAAGACGCTCGAAGTCTCCGAAAAGCCGGCCACGATTCCGAGCGGTTTCCACGCATATTTTAACGGCAATCCGCCGACCGAGGACTTGTCGGCGGCCGAGAAGCTGGAGCTCAACCAGATTTCGTTTTCCGACGGACCCCCGACCGAAATCGGCTGGCTGGCGCCCGACCGCGATGAGCGCACCTATCAGGTCTATGGCGTCAATGGCGACAAGGACAAGCCGACCTGGCTGACCTGCGGCTATTCCAACACGTCGATCATCGTCTCCATGCCGCTGCCGCCGGAGATCAAGTCCTGCAAGGTCACACACGACCCTGCCATCCAGGGATATCCGGCGACGGGCATGACCTGCCGCTGATCTGGGGTCGGGCCTCACAAGCGCGCCGTCCGCTCTCGCGCAAAGCAGACATTTACTGGCCAAAGGGAAGATATCATGGCCGTCTCAGCCAAGGACCAGATTGCTCAGATGGCGCGATATCATGTGTGGGCGACCGAGCGACTTCTGACGTCCATAGTGCCGATACCGGATGAATTTTACACCAAGCCATGCGGGCTCTTTTTCCGATCGATACACGGAACCTTGAATCATCTGCTGCTGACAGACAGCGAGATTTGGTACCCGAGATTCACGGAGAGTCGCTCGGCGAGCCTGCCGCTTGATGCAGAGCTGGAAAGCGATCGCACAGATCTGGCATCCCGCCTGATCGCGGCGACCGCACGGTGGTCCGGATATGTAGCAAGCCTCGATGAATCCGCACTGGCCGACGATCTTCGTTACACGATGACGACAGGGCAGGCACGCGTGATACCGATGTCAGGCGCGCTCCTCCACGTCTTCAATCACGCTACGCATCACAGGGGCCAGATCACCGCGGCGATCTCAATGCTGGGCTTCGCATACGAACCGCTCGACCTGCCTTTTCTGATCTTTTCCGAACTCGCTTAGCGATTCCGCCACAGCGCCTGCCAGCGGTCATTGAGGTCGCCGCCGTCGAGCGCGTCGGTGGCCTTGCTGACGGCGTCGAGAACCGGTGTCGCCACCTGGGACTCTTTCGACAGGGTGGTCGCCAGCCTCAGGTCCTTGCGCAGGATGGCCAGCAGCCGGTGGGTCACGTCCGGATCGTCCGAATTGGCGTGCATCAGGCTGCGATAACCATCGAAATTACTCGTCGCCCAGGTGCGGCCTGAACTCGCCTCCATCACGCCAAGCTGGAACGGCAGGTCGATGCCCAGCGTGGCGGCCAGATGGGTAGCCTCGTTCATCAGAAGCATATTGGCGACGCCCAGTATGTTGTTGACGATCTTGACCCCCGCCGCCGCGCCGACCGGGCCGCAGCGGAACACCGGCCGGCCGAGCGCGGCATAGACCGGCTCCAGCCTGGCGAAGACCGCGTCGGAGCCCGCCGCCATGATGCTGATCGCCGCCTCGGCCGCCCGCACCGGCCCGCCGCTGACCGGGGCATCGACGACGACGGCGTTTTTCGCGCCCAGCGCCGCGGCGGCATCTGTGATCGTGCGCGGCAGGACCGAGCTCATGATCGCGACCGTCAGCGCATGCGCCGGATCGATCGCCTCAAGCAGGCCGCCCGGGCCGACAGTCACGTCGCGCACATCGCCATCATTGCCGACCATGACGATGACCATGTCGCTGCCGGCGAGGTCCCTGGCCTGAATGCTGACCGCGATGCCGTCGGCACGGAACGGCGCCAGCGCCTCGTCGCGGATATCGCAGACGCCGATCGTGTAACCAGCCTTGATAAGGTTGAGCGCCATGGGCCGCCCCATGCTGCCCACGCCGATGACGCCGATGTTCCGCATGTAAAGCTCCTTCCCCACAACAGACTTGCCGTTTTCAAGGACATGCCTGCTATCATTACAAGGAAAGAAAAGACAGTGGAAGGAAAGTCCACGGAAGTACGGCCTGTTAAGGATGCCCACCCATCGGAGGCACCGCGACTATCCGGAAGGGAATGCCCATAATCTCGAAACGCTGGCCTTCGCCGACACCAAGGGCTTCCACGAGGCCTGGATCGGCGAGCATTTCACCTGCAAGCGCGAGCCCCTGCCGGCGGCGGATATACTGATTTCCCAGGCGCTGATGCGGACCGAGACTATCCGGCTCGGCGCCGGCGCATTCCTGCTGCCCTACCACGTGCCGGCGGAGCTGGCCCACCGCGTCGCCTGGCTGGACCATATCTCCAAGGGCCGCTTCATGGTCGGCATCGGCGCGGGCGGGATTCCGACCGACTATTCGATGTTCGGCGTCGACGCCTCGATCGGCGAAAACCGCGACATGATGATCGAGGCCTTCGACCTGATGGTGAAATTCTGGACCATCGACGGCCCGTTCGAGCATGAGGGCCGCTTCTACAAGGGCGGCCGGCCCGAGCCGATGGGCGCCAATCTCGCCTTCCACCTGAAACCCCTGACCAAGCCCTATCCCCGCGCGGCGATCGCGGGCCTCAGCGGCTCCTCCCCGACGCTGCGCTTCGCCGGCACGCGCGGCCTGATCCCGATGAGCCTGTGCTGGAGCCCGGACCATCTGCTGTCGCACTGGCGGGTCTATACCGAGGGCGCCGAAAGCGCCGGCCTGACGCCGAACCGGGCGGACTGGCGCATCGGCTGCGAAATCCTGATCGCCGAGACCGACGCGGAGGCGCGGCGCTGGGCGATCGAGGGGCCGCTCGGTGAATGCTGGCGCAACTACATGCTGCCGCTGATGCGGGAGAACGGTTTCGTCTCCGGCTGCAAGCACGACCAGAGCGTGCCCGATTCCGACGTGACGGTGGAGTATCTCGCTGACCGCGTCTGGATCGTCGGCAGCCCGAAGACGGCCGCGGAGAAGCTGGCCCGGCTGCGCGACCGGGTGGGCGATTTCGGCTGCCTGCTCCAGGTCGTCTACGACCATCTTGATGCGCCGGAACCTTATCGCGCCTCGCTCGCCGTGCTGCGCGAGGAAATCCTGCCGCAGCTCCAGTAGACGGGCACAACTCCTGTAGACAACCATTGTCGGCGGGCCGCGCGGCGGCTACCGTCCGGCGGCAATCAGAACGGCACACAGGGTAGACCGAGCATGCAGCCGATCGCGCTGGGCGATTTCACGATCCGCAAATTCGTCGAATCCACCGGCAATATGGCGGTGCCGGCAATGGCATTCGAAGGCATGACGCCCGAAAAGCTCGCGGAGCTTAGCCGTGTCATGGACCCGCGCTGCGGCGAAGGGAACGGCATGATCTATATCAGCATGCACACATTCGTGTTGCAGACCGGCAGGCTCAACATCCTGATCGACACCTGCAACGGCAACGACAAGACGCGTAGCGGCGTGATGGCCGGCATGAACATGCTGAGCCACGACTATCTGGGCAATCTCGCCGCGCTGGGCCTGAAGCCCGAGGATATCGACGTGGTGATGTGCACCCACCTGCACAGCGACCATGTCGGCTGGAACACGCGGCTGGAGAACGGCGTCTGGGTCCCGACCTTCCCCAATGCCCGCTATCTGATGTCGGAGCTGGACGTCACCTATTATGGCGGCCTGCCCCCCGATCACCCGCAATATCCCCTGACCCGCGAATGTTATGACGACAGCGTGCTGCCGGTGCTGAATTCGGGCCAGGCCGAGCTGGTCCGCACCGGCCATGTGGTCGAGCGCGAGATCGGCAACGGCGTGTGGATGGAGGGTTTCCCCGGCCATACGCCCGGCAACATGGTGATCCATGCCCAATGCAATGCCGGGCATGGTCATGGGCATCGACCTGGGCACGCGATCTTCTCCGGCGACGTCTTCCATCACCCGTTGCAGATCCAGGACCCGACCTTCCACATCAACGCCGACGACGATCCCGAGGCGGGCCTGCGAACCCGCCGCCATTTCATAGAGACCTTCGCCGATACCGGCACCATCCTGCTGGCCGCCCACTTCCCCGAGCCGACCGCCGGCACGGTCGTGCGGCGCGACGGCGGCACGGTGTTCAAATTCCTGGAGCCCTGAGGGTCAATGGGCATGGATAGCGCCTTCGACCCCTTCGATGCGGCACAGACCCACGCCGTCGCCGAGACGGCGCGAAAGCTGCTGCGCGAGGAGCCGGTACTGCGGATGGCCAACGGCTTCGTCCTCGTCTCGCGCTATGAGGATGCCAAGCAGGTCATCACCAACAACAAGGTCTTCGCCAATGCCGGCGGCTTTCGACCCACCGGGCTGAAGGTCCCGATCGAGGATCGCTCCCTGGGCGAGCTCGACCCGCCCGAGCACGCGCCGCTCCGCCGGCTGGCGATCGGCGCGGCGGCAGGCCCCGGCGCTGTGGAGTCGCTGCGCGCGTTCACCCGCGAGACCGCTCAAGCCCTGCTCGACCCGATCCTTACGCGCGGCAAGGGCGACCTTGTCGAGGAATTCAGCGTGCTGCTGACCAACAGGGTCATCGCCAAGCTGCTGGGCGTGCCGCTCGACAAGAGCGACTGGCTGGCGGAACAGGGCGAGGCGGTCATGGCGAGCGACATGCCGGTCAGCAACAGCACGCCGCGCGGCTTCGGCTACAAGGCGTCCTTCCCGGAACTCACCGGCTTCATCGACGATCTGGTCCGAGAGCGCCTGGCGAACCCGGGCGAGGTCGAGGATTCGATCTCACGCATTATCGACACCGCACACGAGGTCGGCGACGCTCCCGCCGCGACGATCATGCGAATGATCGTACTGCAGCTTCTGCTCGGCGGCAGCGCGACCACGCGCGACTTCCTCGGCAGCATCTTCCACGAGCTGATCCTGAAGCCCGAGCTGCATGAAGCCGTTCGGGACAACCCGGCCCTGGTTCCGGCTGCGGTCGAGGAAGGGCTGAGGCTGGCGCCGCCGGTGCTGTTCGTCATCCGCACCTGCGCCGTCGAGACCGAACTTCACGGCACGCCGATCCATCCGGGCGAGCGGGTGATCGCCGCCATCGCGGCGGCCAACCGCGACCAGGCGGTCTATGACGACCCGCACGAATTCCGGCTGGACCGCACGAACCCGGCATTGCACCTCTCCTTCGGACTCGGCGCCCATTTCTGCGTCGGCAACCAAGTCGCCCGGATGGAGAGCCAGGAGGCGCTGAAGCTCTTCGTCGAGCGGGTGAAGCCGGGCAGCTTGCGGACCACACCGGGCTTCGAGCTGCGCTATATGCCGACGCCGTTCCTGTTCGGCCCGGTGAACCTGCCGGTGGAGCTGACGGACCTGTCAGCTTAGCTTCCCTAGCATTTCACCCCCACCTCACCTCCCCCATCAAGGGGGAGGGACATGAAGGATCGCGCTTGTAAGCCCTCCCCCTCGATGGGGGAGGTTGGGTGGGGGTGAATGCCTCAACCTGAACGGTGCAAGCCGTAGGAATCACCCCATCTTGCGGATGAAATTCTCCGCGAACTGCTCCATCAGCGCCTTCTTCTGGTCCAAGGTCGAATAATGGCCGAGAGCGTATTTCGGCGGATAGACCAGGATGCCCTGGACGCCCAGATCCTCGACACGCTTGTAGTCGTCCAGGCTGGGCGGGTCGGTCAGGGTGACGACGGATTCGAACGGCAAGTGGTCGCGGCCCGCCTCCTTGCGCATGCGGTGAAGCTCGGCGAGCAGGCCCGGCAGTTCCTCCAGGCTGTTGCCGGCATTGAGCCAGCCGTCGCACAAGGTGGCCGCGCGACGCATCGCCGGCTTGCTGGCGCCGCCGGAGAAGAACGGCACATGCCGCTTGGGCGACGGCTCCATATGTAGCGGCGGGATGTCGAAATGCGTGCCCTTATGCTCGACCCGGCCGCCCATCCAGAGCTTGCGCATCAGCACGATCATCTCGTCGAGCCGCTTGCCGCGTGTGTCGAAATCGACGCCGGCCAGCTCGAACTCGTCCTTCATCCAGCCGGCGGCGACGCCCAGGATGAAGCGGTGGTTGCTGAGGATCGCGACCGTGCCGGCCGCCTTTGCCGCCATCAGCGGGTTGCGCGCCGCGAGCACGAAGATGTCGGTGCAGTAGCGCAGCGTCGTCGTCACCGCACCGATCGCCGCAGCGCAGGCGAAATTGTCGGGATAGTTCCAGTTGGACTCCATCGGCGGCTTGCCGTCCGGCGTGTAGGGGTACGGAGTGCGCAGCGGCTCCGGGAAGGCGATATGGTCGCCGTCGAGCACGCCCTCGAACCCGACCGATTCGGCAAATTTCGCCACCTCGACCACCTGGTCGGTCTCGATCCAGCTGATATTCTGCCAGAATTTCACGGTAAGCCTTCCCCCTTATGGTTTTCGCAGGATGAGAGACATGAGCGAAACCCACCGGAAGAATTAGCCACAGATGACACAGATGAACACAGATAATGAACTTGTTAGTTGTCATTCCCGCGAAGGCGGGAATCCATTCATCCGCTGGCACGATGGCCCGGAATGGATTCCCGCCTTCGCGGGAATGACGATCAATAATCTGCGTTAATCTGTGTCATCTGTGGCTAATTCTTCCGATGGGTTTCGCTACGCTCTACCCATTCTGCCTTGCGACCGGCGCCCACAACACATCCTCGATATGTTCGGCCCCGGCAAGCAGCATGACGAGCCGGTCGAAGCCCAGCGCCATGCCGGCGCTGTCCGGGATGCCGTGCTCCAGGGCGGCGAGGAATTCCTCGTCGATCGGGTAGCGGGTGCCGTAGAGCCGTTCCTTGAGGTCCATGTCGGCGATGAAGCGGCGGCGCTGCTCGGCGGCGTCGGTCAGCTCGCCGAAGCCGTTGGCGATCTCGACCCCGGCGATATAGAGCTCGACCCGCTCGGCGACCCGCGTGTCGCCAGGTTTCACCCTGGCCAGCGCCGCCATCTCCACCGGATATTCGATCAGGAAGGTCGGCCGGCCAGCCCCGAGGCAGGGCTCGATCCGCTCGGCCAGGATGCGCAAGACCAGATCGTCCCAGCGATCCCCCTCGCCTACCCTGACCCCGATCCGCCGCGCCTCGGCGATCAGGGCGTCCATGTCACCGACGGTCGCCAGCAGGTCGATGCCGCCAGCATAACGGGCGAAGGCGTCCTGGACGGTCAGCTGCTCGGGCTCGGCCATCAGATCGCAGGGCAGGCCGCGCCATGAAACCTCAGCCCTGCCGGCCACCCCGGCCAGCGCCTTCACCAGGTCGGCGGTATCCCCGATCGCCTCGGCATAATCGCCGGTCCGGTACCATTCCAGCATGGTGAATTCGGGCGAATGGGTCGAAGCCCGCTCTCCGTTGCGAAAGACATGGGCCAGCTGGAAGATCCGCGGCAGGCCTGCCGCCAGCAGCTTCTTCATCGCGAATTCGGGCGAGGTATGGAGGTAGAACGGCTGCGACGACTGCTGGTCGGCGGCGACCAGCTCGGTCGCGAAGGCCATCAGATGCGGCTCCAGCCCGGGGCTGATCTGCAGCGCCGGGGTTTCGACTTCCAGGAAATCGCGACCTGTGAAGAAGGCGCGCGTCGCCGCCGTCAGCCGGCCCCTGAGCTCCAGCATCGGCCGGCGGCGGGCGAAGATATCGGGGCGCCACCAGGGAGCTATTGGCGGCATGGGATCGCCGCCGTTGACGATATCAATATCGGTATCATATTGTAATCCATATGGGGAAAATCGAAGCGCTTGTCGAGCAACTGCGCCACAATCCATCGAACGTAAAGTTCATCGACCTCACGAAGGTCTGTGAACATTATCTTGGTGAGCCTCGCCAGCAAGGTACGAGCCATCAGGTCTATAAGACACCCTGGATCGGCGACCCTAGAATTAACATTCAACGGGATAAGGGCGGTAAGGCGAAGAGTTATCAAGTTCGGCAGGTTTTACAGGCGATCGACAAATTGATGGGGCTGCGACATGGCAACTGATCATTACACCTATCGCATTTCCTGGTCCTCGGAAGACTCCGAGTATGTCGCCACCTGTGCCGAGTTTCCGTCCCTCTCTTGGCTGGATGAAGATCAGGTCGAGGCGCTGACCGGCATCAAGCAGTTGGTCGGGGATGTCGTCGACGATATGCGCGCCAACGGCGAAACAGTCCCGACGCCGATCGCGGATCAAAGCTTCTCTGGCAAGTTTCTTGTGCGCCTGCCGCCGGAACTTCATCGCCGCTTAGCGATCGAAGCCGCCGAGGCCGGTATCAGCCTCAATCGGCTCGCGAGCTTCAAGCTGGCGGATTAAGGCTGCTGTTCAGCTCTCCCCCGCCAACCGCCCGACCAGATGGGTCAGGACGGCCGGGTTGCGGCAGATGGTCATGTGGTGGCCGTCGACCTCGATGTTCAGGCAGTCGGGATCGTCCGAGCGGCAGCTTTCCCAGGCGACGACGCCGTCGTCGCGGGTGAAGAAGGCGGTCGAGGGCACCGGCAGCTTCATGGCCAGCCGCTCGATCTGGACCGCCGGGTCGTAGAGCGGGCCGCACATCCGGACCAGGGGTTCGAAGGTGCTGGCGGTGGGCAGGCGGAACGGGCTGGCCATGGTGACGACATGGCGGATGCTGCCGGGACAGTCATAGGCGAGATCGCGCGCGAGCAGGCCGCCAAGGCTGACGCCGATAAGAGCGATGGGCCCTTCATTCAGCTGCGAGAGTTCCCGGACGCGGCTGCGCAGATGCGCCCGGGCGCCGGGAGTCGGGCCGATATTCAGCCCATACTCCCAGCCGAAGGTGCGAAAACCCTGGTCCTCGAGGAAATCGCGCAGCGGCCGGGTGACGGTATCGCCGGTCAGGAACCCGGGCAGCACCAGCACGGTCTGGCCGTCGCCGTCAGGCAGGTCGGTGAAATCGGGCGCCTCCGGACGATCGGTCAGGAGCGCGCCGAACTCCTGGAGCAGCTGCGCGAAATCGGGCCGGCGGACCGCGCCAGTGCGGTCGAAGAGGGCTGAAAGGTCGGTCATGATGGGGAGAAGATACCTGCTCTGAGCGGAACGCGGGGCTCTGCGCTTGGAGTTCGGCAAGCGCCACTCCATAACACGGGGCCTTGACGTTATGTTGCGAGGGGACAGGCGAACTGCTAGTGGTCTTGCCCCTGCGGACGAACGTCCGATTACGATAAACCCGACGGCGGCAAGACCGGCTTCATTCCACTTGAATGACGGCCCCTGAGATGCGCGGTCAATAAGATGAGAGCGAAACAATGAAAGTAGCGGCGATCACGGTCCGCGCCGGCAATGTGCTGGAGGAGGACAACAAGCTCTGGGTTGTGCTGAAGAGCGAAATCTTCAACCCGGGCAAGGGCGCGTCCGTCGTCCAGGTCGAAATGCGCGACCTCAAGTCCGGCAACAAGAACAACGTGCGCTATCGCACCCAGGAAACCGTCGAGCGCGTCAGCCTGGAAGAGCAGGAATATGCCTTCCTGTTTTCCGAGGGCGACGCCTTCACCTTCATGAACCAGGAGACCTTCGAACAGATGACGGTCGACCGGGAGATCATCGGCTTCCCGGCCAACTTCCTGCAGGACGGCATGATCTGCTCGATCAAGACCTATGAAGGCACGCCGCTCGCGGTGTCGATCCCCGACACGGTGATCCTGGAGATCACCGAGGCCGACGCCGTGGTGAAGGGGCAGACCGCCTCGTCCTCCTACAAGCCGGCCGTGCTGTCGAACGGGGTCAAGACCAGCGTTCCGCCCTTCATCGCCTCGGGCACCCGCATCGTGGTGAAGACCGAGGACGGTTCCTACGTCGAGCGGGCGAAGGACTGATTTTGGCCGGTACCCGTTCCGCCCTCATTAATGTCATGGTGCGCGCCGCCGAGAAGGCGGCCCGCACCCTGGTGCGCGACTTCGGCGAGGTCGAGCAGTTGCAGGTCTCCAAGAAAGGCCCGGCCGACTTCGTCAGCTCGGCCGACCTTCAGGCCGAGAAGTCGATCCGCGCCGAACTCAGCAAGGCGCGACCGGATTTCGGCTGGCTTATGGAGGAATCGGGCAAGGGCGGGCCGGCTGACGCCAAAAGCCGCTGGATCGTCGATCCACTGGACGGCACGACCAACTTCCTGCATGGCATCCCGCACTGGTCGATCTCGATCGCCGCTGAGACCGATGGCGCGATCGTCGCCGGCGTGGTCTACGACCCGGTGAAGGACGAGCTGTTCTGGGCCGAGCGCGGCCAGGGCGCCTTCATGAACTCAAAGCGGCTGCGCGTCTCCGGACGCCGCTCGCTCGACGTCGCGCTGCTCGCCACCGGCATGCCGTTCAAGGGCCGGGCCTATGCGGCGAGCTATATGGCCGAGGTCGAGGCGGTGGTGAGCGAGACCGCCGGCATCCGCCGCTTCGGCTCGGCGGCGCTGGACCTCGCCTATGTCGCCGCCGGGCGCTTCGAGGGGTTCTGGGAATACGCGCTGTCGCCCTGGGACACCGCTGCGGGCTCGCTGCTGGTGACGGAGGCCGGCGGCTTCGTCAGCGAGATCGACGGCGGCAACAACCCGGTCTTCGGCAAATCGGTCCTGGCGGCCAACGGCGAGCTCGTCCGCCCGATCCGGGATCTTCTGGCGCGCGCCCAGGGAAAAGCTGCTAACGTGCCGGCGGGACAAAAAGCGGCGAACGGATAACAGGTGAACACACCGGTCAGGACAGCTCTCCTTCTCATGCTGTTTGCCGGCGCCTGTGCGCCGGCCGCGCTGGCGCAGGTCACCGGCGCCCCCGTCCCCATTCCGGTCCCGCCGATCCCGGCGCCGCCGCAGCTGGGCGCCCCGCCCAGGATCGTGCTGCCGCCGATCAATCCGCCGCCGGGCCATGTCGTGGTCGACCTGCCGGATGCGCCCGACATCGCACCCGTTCCGATGCCGAAGGAAGCCGCCATCACTCCGGCGGACAAGAACGATCCGGTCCCGCCGCCGCCATCGGGCCTCAAGACCCCTGCCCCGCCGACGGCAAGCCCGGGCGCGGCCGCCTCCAACATCCAGGAGACGTTCTTCATCGTCGACCCGGGCTCGAGCCAGCTCCCGGACGCGGCGCTGAACAAGCTGAAGGACATTGCCAAGGACATGGCCCAAAACCCCGCCGCGCGGCTGGAGGTCAGGACCTATTCCCCGGCCAAGCCGCACAGCGAAGGCACGGCGCGCCGCCTGTCGCTGGCCCGGTTCCTGGTGATCCGCGAATTCCTGACCGCCAACGGCGTCGGCGACGACCGCATCGACGGCCGTCCCCTCGCCTCCCTGCCGACCGAGTTGAATGCCGACCGCGTAGAACTCTACATTGAGCAGTAATTACTGAATCAGCGACAGCAACGGGGACAAGAATGCGCCTCTCCCGCTACCTCGCCTCGATGACGATCTTCCTGCTCGCGGTCGCCGGCGTCGCCGCCGCGCTGATCGGCAGGCTGCAAGGCGCGTTCCAGGCCAATCCGCTGCCGAATGCCTTGCTGATCGCCGTCTGGATCATTGGCATCATCTATATCTTCGTGCAGACGCTGCGCCTGTCGCCCGAGATCAAATGGGTGCAGGAGGTGCAGCGCAACCGGCTGGCCGCGCGGGACATCGAGCCGCCGCCGCTGATGGGATCGCTGGCGCGGCTGATGGAATCGCGCACCACGCCGCTGTCGCTGACCCCGACCGCGCTGCGCGCCGTGCTGGACGGCATCGCGGTCAGGCTCGATGAAAGCCGGGAGATCGCGCGTTATTTCACCGGGCTGCTGATCTTCCTGGGCCTGCTCGGCACCTTCTGGGGCCTTCTGAAAACCGTCGGATCGGTCGGTGCGGTGGTAAACGGCCTGTCGGTCACCGCGGACCCGACCGAGCTGTTCACCAACCTGAAAGCCGGGCTGGAAGGGCCGCTTTCGGGCATGGGCACGGCCTTCGGCTCATCCCTGCTGGGCCTTGCCGGCTCGCTGGTGCTGGGCTTCCTCGACCTGCAGATGGGCCAGGCGCAGAACCGCTTCTTCCTCGACATCGAGAACTGGCTGTTCGCCTCGGTCGGGGTGAACGATCGCGGGCTGGGCGAGGAAGCCTCGCCGCTGCCGGTCATCCAGGCGCTGGTCGACCGGACCGCGGCCAATATGGACGGCTTTCGCCAGATCATGACCGAAAGCGCCGAGAGCCGGCATCAGAATGCCCAGGCGATGTGGGCGCTCGGCCAGAAGATCGACGCGCTGGTCGCGGCGGAGGAAAACCAGCAGCAGGTGATCGACAGCCTGCTGCGGCAACGGGCGGAGAGCGATACCGCCCTGGTCGCTGCACTGAACCGGATCGAGCTGGCGCTCGGCAAGGGCGGCGACAGCGGCCTGGAAATGGAGGTCGTGAGTCATCTGCGCGCCATCGAGACCGGCATCCAGCGGCTGGTCAACGACCAAACCCAGATCCGCGCCCGGGCGCTGGAGGAGGCGCGGGCCGAGATCACCCGGCTGGCCCGCACGCTGGGGATCGCGACCGAAAACAGAAACGGCGGCTGAGCCATGGCTCTGTCGCGGCGAGGCTACCGCTCGGAGTTGAATGTCTGGCCGGGATGGGTCGACGGCCTGTCCTCGCTGATCATCGTCGTGATCTTCGTGCTGATGGTCTTCGTCATCGCCCAGGCCTTCCTGCAGCAGCAGCTGGCCGGCAAGGACCGCACCCTGCTGGAGCTGAACCGCCGCGTCATCGAGCTCAATCAGATGCTGGGCAAGGAGCGGGAGACCAGCACGGCGCTGAAGGCCCAGGTGGCCACCGCAACTGCCGACCTTCAGGCCGCGACGGCGGAGCGCGACAGGCTGACCGAGGCGTCGAACGCCTCGGCTGCCCAGGTCCAGGCCCTGTCGCAGCAGATCGCCGACCTGACGGCCGAGTTGCAGAAGCTGAACGACGCGCTGGGCCAGGCCAACGCCAAGGCACAGGAGCAGACGACGACGATCGCCGAGCTGACCCAGAAGCTGAACCTGGCCCTGGCCTCGAAAGTGACCGAGCTCGCCAGGTACCGTTCCGAATTCTTCGGCAAGCTGCGCGCGGTGCTGGGCGACCGGGCCGACATCCGTGTCGTCGGAGACCGGTTCGTCTTCCAGTCGGAGGTGCTTTTCCCGACCGCCTCGGCGACGCTGGAGGATAGCGGCAAGGAGCAGCTCAAAAAGCTGGCCCAGACGCTGATCGCGATATCGAAGTCTATCCCGCCCGACATCAACTGGGTGCTGCGCGTCGACGGCCATACCGACAAAAGATCGATCCACACCGCCGAATTCCCCAGCAACTGGGAACTGTCGACCGCGCGGGCGACGGCGGTGCTGCAATATCTGATCGAGCAGGGCGTCCCGCCCAACCGCCTGGCTGCCGCCGGCTTCGCCGAATTCCAGCCGGTCGACAACGGCACCGACGATGCGGCCTTCGCTCACAACCGGCGGATCGAGCTCAAATTCGATCAGCGGTAAGAAATCAAACCGCCAAGACGCCAAGTGAGTGCGCCAAGTGAGTGCGCCAAGTTTACGAATTCGTCATTGCGAGGAGCGCAGCGACGCGGCAATCCAGGACTGTCCGAGCATGTGACTCTGGATTGCTTCGCTGCGCTCGCAATGACGGCAAAGTTTTCTTGGCGTACTCACTTGGCGCCCTTGGCGTCTTGGCGGTTCAATAACCCTGCCGACGCGCCGACCTACTCCGCTGCTTCCCCCGGCAGATCGAACTGCAGCGCGGCCAGGCGGGCATAGAGGCCGCCGTGGCGGACCAGTTCGGCATGCGTGCCGGCGGCGACGATGCCGCCATGCTCCATCACCACGATGCGCTGGGCGTTCTGGACCGTCGCCAGCCGGTGAGCGATGACCAAGGTGGTGCGGCCGCGCATCAGCGGCACCAGCGCGTCCTGGACCGCCCGCTCGCTTTCGGCGTCGAGTGCCGAGGTTGCCTCGTCGAGCAGCAGAACGGCGGGATTGCGCAGGATGGCGCGGGCGATGGCGATGCGCTGGCGCTGGCCTCCGGAGAGGCGGACGCCGCGCTCACCCAGGAAGGTGCTATAGCCGTCGGGCAGCGCTTCGATGAAAGATGCCGCATTCGCGGCAACCGCGGCGGTGCGCACCTCGGCATCGGTCGCCTCGGGCCGGCCATAGCGGATATTTTCCATCGCCGTGGTCGAGAAGATCACCGGATCCTGCGCGACGATGGCGATGCGGGTGCGTAAGCCCTGCGGCTCGCACGTCTTGAGATCGATCCCATCCATCCGGATCACGCCCTGCTGCGGATCGTAGAAGCGCAGCAGCAGCTGGAACACCGTCGTCTTGCCGGCGCCGCTGGGGCCGACCAGGGCAACCGTCTCGCCCGGCTCGACTTTGAGGCTGAAATTGGCGAGCGCCGGCGTCTCCGGGCGGGTGGGATAGCAGAAATCGACCGCGTCGAACTGGATGGCGCCCTTGGGCGCCGGCAAGGCGACCGGTGACGCCGGCGCGGCAATGCCGGGCTTCACATCGAGCAGCCCCTGAATACGGTCGACCGCGGCCGAGCCGCGCTGAAGCTCAGCCAGGATCTCGCTGATCGAGCCGACGGCGCCGGCAACCACCGTCGAATAGAAGATGAAAGCGGCAAGGTCGCCGGCCGACATCTTGCCGGCGAACACCTCCCGGCCGCCGATCCACAGGATGATGCCGATTGCGGCGAACACGACCAGCATGACGAAGGCGGTGAGCATCGCCCTGACCCGCGCATAATCGACCGAGGCGGTGAAGGTGCGCTCGGCCGAATGGGCGAATTCGCGTCCGGCCATCCGCTCACGGCTGAAGGCCTGGACGGTGGAGATCGCGTTCAGCATTTCCGACACATAGGCGCCGATATCGGCCACCCGGTCCCGCGTCGTCCGCGACAGCGAGCGCACCCGCCGGCCGAAAACGATGATCGAACCGACGACGATCGGCACCACCACCAGCACCAGGGCCGTCAGCTTGAGGTTGGTATAGAACAGCAGGATCAGGCCGCCGATCAGCGTCATGAACTGGCGCAGCGCAATCGGGGCGGAGGTCGTGACCACGCTTTGCAGCAGGGTCGTGTCGGCGGTGATGCGCGACACCACCGCGCCGGTCTTGGCGGTCTCGTAGAACGCCAAGTCCAGGCCCAGCAGATGGCGGAACAACGATTTGCGCAGGTCGGCAACCAGCCGCTCGCCCAGCCAGGTGCCGAGATACATGCGCATATAGGCCGCCAGCGCCATGAAGGCGATGGCCCCCAGCATCTGCAGCAGCGCCTGGTCGAGATACGCCGCGTTGCCCTGGTTGAAACCGCGATCGAGCAGGCGTTGCAGTATCTTGCCCAGCGCCAGCGTGCTGACCGCGCCGATGATGAGCGCGAAGCCGGCGCCGGCGATTCGCCAGCCATGCGGGCGCAGGAACGGCCACAGGCGCAGGAGCGGCTTCAGATCGCGCCGCCGCTCATCTGTCGCCGTTCCGGTCGCTGGATCGATCTCGCCTGCCGCCTGGCGCGGCTGACGTCGTGGATTGAACATCGAAAAACACCCTCTGGCGCGTCGCTTTCCTTGCCCACGCCTTAAGGCCTCAATGTTGCGGCTCCCGCCCCCAAGTCAACCGCGCGCAGCGCCGCAGGCCATCCAGCCGCACCGACGGCAGAGAAATATTGCGGTTTTTCGGGACATTCCCGGGCAGCCCAGTTGCGCTTCGGCCACTAAACACGTATACGCACCGGCTTCGAGAAGAGAGCCCGGCCATGAAGAAAGACATCCATCCCGACTATCACACCATCAATGTGGTGCTGACCGATGGGAGCACCTTCCAGACCCGTAGCACCTACGGCAAGGAAGGCGACACGATTCGCCTCGACGTCGATCCCCGGACCCATCCGGCGTGGACCGGCGGCGCGTCCCGCATCATCGACACGGGTGGCCAGCTCGCGCGCTTCAACAAGCGCTTCCAGGGCTTCGGTCTCAAGAAGGACAACAGCTGATCCCGGACCTTCCGGTCTGATCGCTGGCAACCCAA
Organism: uncultured Rhodospirillales bacterium; assembly: GCA_964574305.1. Taxonomy (GTDB): domain Bacteria; phylum Pseudomonadota; class Alphaproteobacteria; order BOG-932; family Roseiterribacteraceae; genus BOG-932. The sequence goes on from CAZNNJ010000003.1 coordinate 23,687, forward strand.
GCGCCGCCGGATCGCAAGGTCCGGCGGCGCTTCGCTTTACATACGCTGCGAAGAAATATTGCCGCCGTCGACGACAATTTCGGTCGCGGTCATATAGCTGGCCTCGTCCGACAGCATGAAGCGCACTACCCGCCCGATCTCCGCCGGGTCGCCCAGCCGCTCCATCAGAATGCGGCGCTCGAAGTGCCCCTTCGGGGCATGGCTGACCGCGGGCGCCATCATCGGCGTCAGCACCATGCCGGGCGAGACCGCGTTGATGCGGATCTTCTCTGTCGCCAGCCGGTCGGCCAGCGAGCGCACGAGCGACAGCATCCCGCCCTTGGCCGCCGTGTAGATCGGGTTCATGGCATTGCCGAGGGTGGCATTGATCGACGAGATCGCGACAACCGCCGAACCCGGATTGGCGCGGAAATCCTCCATCATCGCCTGGACCAGGAGAATCAGCGGCCGCAGATGCGTGTTGATCCCGTCATCCCAGCTTTCCGGCGTCACCCCGTCCAGCGAACCGACATCGACGATGCCGGCCGAATGGACCAGCCCGCCGAGCGGCGTGAGCGCCCGGCGGGTCTCGGTCAGCGCCGGCCCCATGGCCTGGAGGTCGCGCAGATCGATCCCGACCGCGATTGCGGCGACGCCGTAATCCGCCGTGATCGCCGCGGCGGCGGCTTCGACCCTGGCCTTGTTGATGTCCCACAGCGCGACCGGCCTGCCGACCGCGGCCAGCGCCTGGGCCGAGGCCAGCCCGATTCCCGAGGCGCCGCCAGTGATCACGACCGCGGTTCCGGGCGATCCGAGGTGGGGCTTCATTTCATTGGGTCCGCTCATATCCGTTCCTTTTTCCAGCGTTTCCGCCAAGTCCGGCTGCGCTCTTTGCTGGACAGGGCCAGCCGATATAGGCCAGGGTGCGCGCGGATAACAATCTTACCTGCCGGTCTCATCCCGTCCGGATGATGTCAGCCTTTGGAGACTGGATTGAAGCAACCCTTGCGTGAACTCACGCTGCGCGGCGTCATCCTTGGCGCGCTCATCACCGTCGTCTTCACCGCCGCTAATATCTATCTCGGCCTGAAAGTCGGCATCACCGTCGCGTCCTCTATCCCTGCCGCCGTGATTTCGATGGCCGCGCTCAGGCTGGTGAAGGGATCCAACATCCTCGAAAACAACATCGTGCAGACCATCGCTTCGGCGGCAGGCACGCTTTCGTCGATCATCTTCGTGCTGCCGGGCCTGGTGATGGTGGGATATTGGACGGGTTTCCCGTTCTGGCAGAGTGCCGGCATCTGCGCGATCGGCGGTACGCTAGGCGTGATGTTCACCGTGCCGCTGCGCCGCGCGATGGTGGTGGATAGCGACCTGCCCTATCCGGAAGGCGTAGCCGCCGCCGAGATTCTGGAGGTCGGCAGCGCCGGTTCAGATGTCGTGCGCAGCCCGGGGGAGCCGGGCCTATGGGACCTTACCATCGGCGGCCTGATTTCGGCGGCATTCAGCGTGATCAGCAGCGGGTTCGCGATCCTCGCCACCGAGGTCAACGGCATTTTTCGCGTCGGTTCCTTCGTCACCGGAATTGGCGCCCAAACGTCTCTGGCCCTGGTCGGCGTGGGTTACCTCGTCGGCATCACGGTCGGCATAGCGATGTTCGTCGGGGTCGTGATCGCTTGGGGTGTCGCCGTTCCGACCCTCTTCCACCTGATTCCGGCCCCCGCCGGTATGGACTATCGCGAGCACGCCGACGCGCTGTTTCACAAGGACGTGCGCCTGATCGGGGCCGGGGCGATCGGCGTTGCGGCGATCTGGACGCTGATCAAGCTGGCCGCGCCGATGGCAAAGGGGGTCAAGGCCGCCATGGCGGCCGTCACCGCGGCCCGATCCGGCCAGGATGCGGCGCTTCCGAGCACCGAGCGCGATCTCAGATTCGACTATGTGGTCGGCACCAGCCTTTTCCTGGCGTTGCCGCTGGCCGGCATTCTGGCCTGGTTCATCAGTGAATCGGGCGTGTTCAGCGGCGGTATCGTGTGGGTGCTGGTTATTACCGGCACGATTTTCAGCTTCATCGTCGGCTTCATCGTTGCGACCGCCTGCGGCTATATGGCGGGCCTGATCGGATCGTCGAACAGTCCGGTTTCCGGCATCGGCATCCTGGCTGTCGTTTCGGCTGGGCTGTTGCTGGCCGTGCTCCTGGGCCAGGGCCTCGATCAGGCCGCCGTGCAGAAGGAAGCCATCGCGATCTGCCTGTTCGTTACCGCTGTTGTGCTGGCGATCGCGACGATCTCCAACAACAACCTTCAGGACTTGAAGACCGGTCAGATCGTCGGCGCCACGCCGGCAAAGCAGCAGATCGCGCTGGTCATCGGCGTTGTCGTAGGCGCGATCGTCATCCCGCCGATCCTCGAGTTCGTCTATCAGGCTTATGGTTTCGCGGGCACTTTCCCGCATCCCGGGATGGATCCCGCCAAGGCCCTGGGCGCTCCGCAGGCGACCCTGATGTCCACGCTCGCGACCGGCATCCTGTCCGGCAAGCTCGACTGGAGCATGATCCTGACCGGCATGGGCGTCGGCGTGGTGCTCGTTGTGGTCGACGAGGTGCTGAAGCGGTTCACCAGGCTGCAGCTGCCACCCTTGGCCGTGGGGCTCGGCATCTATCTGCCGTCGGCCGTCACGACGCCCGTCACGATCGGCGCCGTCGTCGGATGGCTGGCGGATCGCCGGCTGAAGGCTCGAGCAGCCGCGGCGGGTCAGCCGTTCGAGGCCTATGCCGAATTGCCCAGGCGGCGGGGGACGCTCGTCTCTTCGGGGCTCATCGTCGGCGAGAGCCTTGTGGGCGTCGTTCTGGCCGGGCTGATCGGGTTCACCGACAATCAGAACGTCATCGCCCTTGTCGGCAAGGATTTCGCCCCGACGGCAATGTGGCTGGGCGGCATCGTCTTTCTGCTGGCCTGCTTCGACCTCTATCGCCGCGTCGCCAACAGCAAGAAATAGAGGGTCGTCACCCGTTGACGCGCGCGATGACGTCTCCGCGGCTGCGGACCAGCCCGTCGCGCATTGCCGCGCGCAGGGCCTCCTCCTCGTATTCGATATCGGTGGGCTGATAATTCCGCCCTTCGAGCGACACGAAAATCGGCGCGCAGACGGGATGACCATCCTGGAAACGCAAGCTCACGAAGCGAATGGACATGGATACCGCCTTAACACATTGGCCCGTACTGATTGTACGTTCACAATTGCTTCCCGGTTCCTTACAAATCACGACATAAATCGAAATTCCTGGAGGTTCTTGCGGCGATCCAGGCGACGCGTCATGTTCGCCGGCACAATCGACAGCGGAGCGTGAAATGACGGGACAGGTGGTGATGATCACGGGTGCGGCGGGAACGCTGGGCAAGGCCGTGGCGGCGGCTTTCGCCGGGGCCGGCGCCAGGCTGGTCCTGGTCGATATCGCGGCCAAGGGGCTGGACGCCGCCTATGGCGCGGAAAGCGACACAAAGCTGCCCCTGGTCGTCGACCTGGCCGACCGCACGGCCATCGACGGCGCGCTGAGTGCGGCGAAGAAGAAATTCGGCGGCCCGGTCCAGGTCGTGTGCAACATCGCCGGCGGCTTCAATATGGGGCCGGCGGTGCATGAGACGACCGACGATTTCTGGAACCACCTGATGAACCTGAATGCCGGCTCGGTGCTGAACGTCGCGCGCGCGGTGGTGCCGGACATGATCGCCGCCAAATATGGCAAGATCGTCAATATCGGGGCGATGGGCGGCGTTACCGGCAAGGGCAACATGGCGGCCTATTCCGCCTCGAAAAGCGTCGTCCACCGCCTGACCGAGAGCCTCAGCGCCGAGCTGCGCGAGCACGGCATCAATGTGAACTGCGTGATGCCCAGCATCATCGACGGCCCGGCCAACCGCGCCGACATGCCGAATGCCGATTTCAGCCGTTGGGTGGCCCCGGCCGACCTGGCCGAGGTGATCCTGTTCCTGGCCTCGGACAAGGCCAAGGCCGTCCATGGCGCATCGGTCCCGGTGGTGGGGCTGAGCTAAAGAACTTTCGGCGGAGGCAAAAAAAACGGGTCGCCGAAACGGCGACCCGAGTTTAGGGAGGAAACGCCTCAAAGGCGTCGGATATGGCGGGGAAGGTGCCATATCGATACGCACCGTATCGCAAGTGCGAAGGGTTGGCAAGCGAGCTAACCGGCAGAAACTAAAAGAAATCAATAATTTCATGGCTCGCGCAGTTGCAGTGCAAAAAATTATCACGAAACACGAGCGTGGTAACCCTTTCGTTCGTTGAGCGAACGTTCATGATCATTTTCTTACCCAGCCACGGCGTCTGAAGCCGGTCGCCTTGCATGCAATGCATAGGTAGGAGAGGAAGCTTCGGGCCGATCCGGCCCCGAACATCCCCCAACCAAGCGAATCGGACCTGTTGACTCTCCGTTCCTGTTCTGAATTTAATAAGACCTTATAAGGAACTATCTACGGCTTGGAACCGCATAAAACATCCTTGCGCGCCGGGCGGATCGCTCAGGCAGCGGCGC
>CAZNNJ010000004.1:0-1211 GCA_964574305.1 uncultured Rhodospirillales bacterium
GCCCAGCGTGCCGCGCCGCATGTCGCCGCTCCGCAGCGCGGGGGCGGTGGCGGCGGACACCCGGCCGGCAACGGCCGCGACCAGCACCGCTAACCGCTGAAAAGCAGCGCCGCCCCTGTCATCTGGCAGGGGCGGCGTTTCTTTGTCCGCGCGGCTGGGCGGTAGGGCGGATTGGCGTCAGCGTAATCCGCCGGCCGCGCGCCTAGGCGCCGAATGTCGGATTACGCTCCGCGAATCCGACCTACTTTTTCCTCCAAATTCTCCATATCCTCGGCATCGATAATCGCCGCAGCGACCTGATATTCGAACCCGGCGCGGCCGAGCGCGGCCATGTCGCGCTGGCGGTTCTCGGCGCGGTCGGCACTGCGGAATGGACCCAGCCGGCGGCGCCGGGCAAGGCGGAAGGCCGCCTCCAGGTCGCCGCCTTCCTCGGCAAGATCGGCGGCGGTTTCGGCGACGATCTCGGCCGGCACGCCCTTGGCGTTCAGTTTCTGCACAATGGCGCGGGCCGAGCCGCCGCGCCGGCGCAGCGCCCGTGTCTGGCTCTCGGCATAGAGCGCATCGTTGATCGCGCCGGTCCGCGCATGCTGGGCGACCAGCGCCTCGACCGCGGGCTTCAGCGCGGCAGGATCGTCGCCGTGATAGGCGGCGGAGCGCACCACCTTGCGCATCAGCACGCGCCGCAGATTGCCCGAGGACGAGGCATAGCGGCTCAGATAGAACAGGGCCGATGCCGCCAGGCTGGTCTCGGTCATGCGAGTCGGTGGACGGGGCTTTTTGCGCATTGAACGAACCTGCTCTTGCAACGCAGGGTTGCCAAGGGGCCGCATTGCAGCGAATCCCAAGCGAACCTATACATTCACCATGGATTCCCTGCCGCTACGCGACGTCGACGTCGCGCCGACTGTTCTCCCGCCCGCTGCCCGCATCATGGGCAAGGTCAATTGGATCGGCTTCTGGACCCTGCTGATGAAGGAGGTCCGGCGCTTCGTGAAGGTCTGGCTGCAGACCATCGCCGCACCGGTGATCACGACCTTGCTGTTCTATGCCGTGTTCTCGCTGGCGATGAGCGGAGGGAGCGGGGGCGGCTCGCAGACGGTCTACGGCGTTCCCTATGTCAAATTCCTGGCGCCGGGCCGTGTCATGATGGCGACGACCCAGAACGACGTGCCCAACACCCGGTACCAGGGGCGACTCGCCAAAAGCGAAAG
>CAZNNJ010000004.1:1221-2894 GCA_964574305.1 uncultured Rhodospirillales bacterium
ATGGCGATGACCCAGAACGCCTTCGCCAACACCTCGTCCTCGGTGATGATCGCCAAGGTGCAAGGCAATATCGTCGACGTGCTGATGACGCCGATCTCTCCGGTCGAACTGGCCCTGGCCTGGACCCTGGGCGGCGTCGTCCGCGGCCTGATGGTGGGCCTGGTCACGGCGCTGACCATAGATTTCTTCCTGCCGGTGCGCATCCACGATGTGGGTGCTGTGCTGCTCTACGGCTCGCTGGCGACGATGCTGCTGTCGCTGCTCGGCATCATCGGCGCGATCTGGGCCGACAAGTTCGACCATATCGCCGCGGTGACCAACTTCATCGTCACACCGCTCACCTTCCTGTCCGGCACCTTCTATTCGGTCGACCGCTTCCCCGCGGTTCTGCGCTCGGTCACCCACATGAACCCGTTCTTCTACATGATCGACGGCTTCCGCTACGGCTTCATCGGCCACGCCGAAGCGTCGCTGCTGTACGGCGTTGCTGTGCTGGCCGGGCTGAATATGCTGCTGTGGATCGTGACGCTTCGGATGCTGGTAACGGGGTACAAGCTGAAGTCGTAAAACGTAGGATAGGGTGGAGCGCAACGAAACCCATCGAAAGAATTAAACACTAAGATCACCAAGACAGCGCCGATTTAAGCGCCAGGCGTCTTGGTGGTCTTAGTGTTTAATTCTTCTTTCCTTGCCTCGCACGCATTCGTAGAGCAACGAAATATGCTTGGTCCGCCACGCCTGACGGAGGAGAGGCCGCGCCTTCGAGCAGCAGTTTCTTTAGTCGCTGGTGCTTCTCATCGGGTGGCGGTACTGGGCTGTCCGGCGAGGTCATGGGGCGAAACTAAGGGACTTGTCCGAGACGGACAAGAAGACGGAGAGATTCGGGGAACAGCAGGTCGGATTAGCAAGCGTAATCCGACACTGTAGCCGCTAGCCCAATGCCGCGCGTTGCGCGGCTGGCGGATTATGCCTCCGCTCATCTGCCCTACGTCTGCAAAATCGATTTTGCAGGCATTGCAGGCGCCTACGATCGCACGCTATAAGCGAATCATGAACCGGGCTCGCACATACCGACGATAACGTCCCCTCCCGCATGCTAGGCATGCCGGATCAGCCTGCGCTTCTGTCTTGTGGCGTTCGCCACGGCACTATAAACACACCATTTCTTTTTGGGGGTAATCGTGATTCCAGCGGTTATGCCTGTCTACTCCCGCGCCGACATCCAGTTCGAGCGGGGGCAGGGGGCTTATCTTTTCGACACTGAAGGTCGGAAATATCTCGATTTCGCGAGCGGCATCGCCGTGACCTCGCTCGGCCATTGCCATCCGACCCTGGTCGCCGCGCTCACCGAGCAGGGCAACAAGCTCTGGCACACCTCCAACCTGTTCCGCGTGCCGGGCCAGGAGAAGCTGGCCAGGCGCCTCACCGAGCTCACCTTCGCCGACACGGTGTTCTTCACCAATTCCGGCGTCGAGGCCTGGGAATGCGGGGTCAAGCTGATCCGCAAGCATTTCTATTCCAAGGGGCAGCCCGAGAAGAACCGCATCATCGTCGTCGAGGGCGCGTTCCACGGACGCACCATGGGCGCCATCTCCGCCTCCAAGGCCGAGAAGATGGTGAAGGGATTCGGCCCGCTTCTCGACGGTTTCGACCAGGTCGCGTTCGGCAACCTC
>CAZNNJ010000004.1:2904-5413 GCA_964574305.1 uncultured Rhodospirillales bacterium
CGCCGGGGGGGGGTTGCTGTGGGCGGAGGGGCCGAAGAGGTGGACAAGGCTTTGGGCCGGCGGTCGGACGGTTTCGCCCGGGTCGCTTTCGGAATTTGGAACGGGCTGAGCGCCGCGGTAACGCCTGAGACTGCCGGGTTCATTATCGGGCCGATCCTGGGCGAGGGCGGCATCAAGGCCGCGCCGGTCGAGTATCTGCGCTCGCTGCGCCAGATTGCCGACGAGTTCGGCCTGCTGCTGTTCTTCGACGAGATCCAGTGCGGCATGGGCCGGACCGGCAAGCTGTTCGCCCATGAATGGGCAGGCGTCACGCCCGACGTCATGGCCGTCGCCAAGGCGATCGGCGGCGGCTTTCCGCTGGGCGCCTGCCTGGCGACCGAGAACGCCGCCAGCGGCATGGTCGCCGGTACCCATGGATCGACCTATGGCGGCAACCCGCTGGCCATGGCGGTCGGGCTGGCATCGGTCAATGTCATCGCCGAGCCGGGGTTTCTCGAGAATGTCCAGGCACAGGGCAGTGCGTTGCGCGCCGCGCTGGGGGGCGTCGTCGCCCGCCATCCCGGCCTGTTCACCGAGGTTCGCGGCGTCGGGCTGATGCTCGGCCTACGCTGCGCCGAAGACGTCGGCAACATCGCCGTCGTGGATGCCTTGCGCCAAAACGGGATGCTCAGCGTCGGCGCTGCCGAGAATGTCATCCGCATCCTGCCTCCGCTCATCATCGGCCAGGCCGAGATCGACGAGGCAGCGAAGATCCTCGACAAGACGGCGGCCGATTTCGCCTCAGCCAAGGCGTAATCGAATGTCCCAGCCTCGTCATTTCCTCGATATCGATTCGATTCCGCTCGACACGCTGAAGCAGCTGATCGGCCGCGCCATCGAGATGAAAACAGCGCTCAAGGCCGGCGACGGCACCGGCAGGCCGCTCACCGGCAAGATGCTGACGATGATCTTCGATCAGCCCTCGACCCGCACCCGCGTTTCGTTCGATGTCGGGATGCAGCAGCTGGGCGGCAGCACGATGATGCTGACCGGCACCGAGATGCAGATCCGCCGCGGCGAGACCATCGCCGACACGGCCCGGGTGCTGTCGCGCTATGTAGATATCATCATGATCCGCATCCTGGACCATGAGATGCTGGAGGAGATGGCCGGGGCCTCGAGCGTGCCGGTGATCAACGGCATGACGAAGCGCAGCCATCCCTGCCAGGTGATGGCCGACCTGATGACCTTCGAGGAGCGCAAGGGCCCGATCGCCGGCAAGGTCGTCGCCTGGAGCGGCGACACCAACAATGTGCTGACCTCCTGGATGCACGCGGCGGCGCAGTTCGATTTCACGCTCCGCGTCGCGACGCCCAAGGAATTCGCCCCGCGCGACCAGCTGCGCTATTGGATCGAGCAATCCGATGCGCGGATCGAGCTCGGCAACGATCCCAACTGGGCGGCCGACGGCGCCGACTGCATCATCACCGATACCTGGGTGTCGATGGGCGACGAGAAGGAGGCGGCGCGGCGCCTCAACATCCTGCACCCCTTCCAGGTCAATCCGCCCCTGATGGCGCGGGCGGACAAGGACGCCATCTTCCTGCATTGCCTGCCCGCCCACCGCGGCGAGGAGGTGACGGACGAGGTCATCGACGGGCCGCAATCGGCGGTTTGGGACGAGGCCGAAAACCGCATGCATATCCAGAAAGCAATCCTGGAATGGTGCCTGGCGTGATCCCATCTAACGGCCTTCGCAACACCGGAAGGCCCGCATGATCGGCACCGCCCTCGACCCTTCGACCGACCTCACCACCGACCTGATCCAGCCGTTCCAGCTCGACGTCTCCAACGTCCGGGGCAGGGCGGTGCGGCTGGGCCGCGTGCTGGATGAGTTGCTGGGCCTGCACGACTATCCGCGCCAGGTCGAGCAGATGGTCGCCGAAACGGCGGTCGCGACCGTCCTGCTGGCGAGCCTGCTCAAGTACGACGGCGTCTTCACGCTTCAGGCCAAAGGCGATGGGCCGGTGTCGCTGCTGGTGGTCGACGTGACCACGGGCGGCGATGTGCGCGCCTATGCAAGGTTCGATGCCGAGCGCCTGACGGATGGCGATACGGCCTTTCTGTCGCTGCTGGGCGAGGGCTATCTCGCCTTCACCGTCGACCAGGGCGAGAACACTGAGGGCTATCAGGGCATCGTCGCGCTGACCGGCCCGACGCTGGCCGACGCGCTGGCGCATTATTTCGAGCAGTCCGAGCAGCTGCCGACGGCGGCCAAGCTGGCCGCACGCCGCTATTCTGACGGCTGGCGCGCCGGTGCGCTGCTGATCCAGCACCTGCCGGAGGAGGATGAGGGTCGCATCAAGAAAAGCCCGGCCGAGAACGAGGAAGACTTCAACCGCGCCCGCATCCTGATGAGCACGGCGGCGGAGGTCGAGCTGCTCGACCGCACGCTGGACCTCAATAGCCTGCTCTATCGCCTCTTCCACGAAGAGCAGGTCCGCGCCTTCACCCCCCATGCCATCCAGCG
>CAZNNJ010000004.1:5423-6245 GCA_964574305.1 uncultured Rhodospirillales bacterium
TTTCTCGATCGGGTTCTCTTTATTCACGAAAAAGCCGACCGCGTCCAACGCGCCCTGGCCTCGATCCCGCAAAGCGAGCTGGAAGACCTTAGGGTCGACGGCGAGATCGTGGTGACCTGCGAATTCTGCAGCTCGCGCTATGTGTCGGCCGATGGGGCCGGGTTCGAGAAGCGATAATAATTTTAACCACTAAGGACACAAAGGACACGAAGTAAGAGAAATTTTCTTTCGGTTTTCCTTAGTGTTCTTCGTGTCCTTTGTGGTTAAATTTTTCTCCTTATCACCCCGCGTTGCGGTGGCCGATGATGGAGAGGAATTCCTTGCGGGTGGCTTCGTTGTCGCGGAAGACGCCCATCATCTGGCTGGTCACCATGTTGACCCCGGGGCGGTGGACGCCGCGGGTGGTCATGCATTGATGCTCGCCTTCCAGCACCACGGCGACCCCTTGGGGCTTCAGCACCCGGTCGATCGTGATGGCGATCTCGGCCGTCATCTTCTCCTGGATCTGCAGGCGCTTGGAAAAGATTTCCAGCACCCGGGCCAGCTTGCTGATGCCCACCACGCGGTTGTTGGGCAGATAGCCGATATGGGCGACGCCGATGATCGGCACCATGTGGTGCTCGCAAAAGGATTCGAAGCGGATGCCGCGCAGCACGACCATGTCGTCATAGCCGGCGACCTCCTCGAAGGTGCGGGTGAGGATTTCCTCTGGGTCCTGGCCGTAACCGGCGAAGAACTCCTCATAGGACCGCACGACGCGGTCGGGCGTTACTTTCAGCCCCTCGCGTCCCGGGTCGTTTCCGGCCCAGCGCAGCAGAGTGC
>CAZNNJ010000004.1:6255-27547 GCA_964574305.1 uncultured Rhodospirillales bacterium
GTAGGGCGCTGATCGGGAACGGGCGAAAGGGCGACGGTGGCGAGAGATGTTTTCTTAGGCATAAACCGATCCGTTGGGCGCGTCCTGCCGCGCACATGAGAGTGTGATGTTCCTATATGGAGTTACGCTTAGATTTAGTTCAGGCGGACCGGCTGATAAGGGCTGTCGAGCGAAAATGCCGGTATGGCGACGTCGAACAACTCCCCGCTCCCCCGTTCCTCCATTTGATAGAGGCCTACCATAATCCCATGCGGGGTGGGTAGCGGGGTCCAGCTCTGATATTCGAAGGCATGGCCGGGCTGCAGCACCGGCTGCTCGCCGACGACGCCGGGGCCGCGTACCTCCTGCACCCGGCCGAGCGCGTCGGTGATGCGCCAGTAGCGCGACAGCAGCTTGACCGTCCCGTTTCCGTTGTTCTCGATCCGCACATGATAGGCCCAGCGGAACTCGTTTTCCGCGGGGGTCGATTCTTCCTCCAGATAGGACGGGTTCACCGTCACCGTGATTGACCGGGTCGAGGCGGTGTACATGGCGGCCTGACGTCGTTTTTGTTTGCGGGCAATCTCGAAGCATACGCCAGCCCGGCGCGATGTGGTAGGGTAGGCGCCGCAAGGCGATACATGGCGGATTCTGTGCATCGAAAATTGCTCCGACCGCATCCCGCGTGGTAACGGAACCGCCATGAAGATCACCCCCGAAGCACCTGAGGACCGGGACGATATCGAGCGGCTGCTCGACCTCGCTTTCGGCCCCGAACGCGCCGGCAAGACGGTCTATCGCCTGCGTCAGGGCGTCAAGCCGATCCCGGAGCTCTGCACCGTCATCCGCGAGGAGGGCATGCTGAAGGGCAGCCTGCGCTATTGGCCTGTGGTGATTGGGGAAAAGCGGATTCCGGCTCTGCTGCTGGGACCGGTGGCGGTCCTGCCCGAAGACCGCGGCAAGGGCTATGCCCGCTCGCTGATCTGGGACTCGCTGGAGGTGGCGCGGCAGCTCGGCTACGGCATCGTGCTGCTGGTCGGCGACGAGCCCTATTATGTGAAGTTCGGCTTCACCCGCGCCTTCACCAAGGCGCTGGAACTGCCCGGCCCGGTCGACCTCAACCGCTTCCTGGGGCTGGAGTTGGTACCGCGGGCGCTCAGCGGCGTCTCCGGCATGCTGCTGAAGCCCCGCCCGGACGAAGCGCGGCCGTGCAATCAGCGCCCTTCGGACGCCGCCGCCTGAGATCGCCTAAGCGCGCTATACCTGGTTCGGGCGACCGTCGAGGGAGCGTGCCAGGCGGGTCGGGAAGGGGATCACCGACCGCGCGGCGGCAAGCGATGAGACACGCTGCCAAAAGCGGTGGATCCTGTCCTGCGTGACGCAGTGGACGCGGTAGCGGTCGTTCCCCTCGATCTGGCAGACGGTCGCCTCGGGATCGTCGCGTAAGGTCCGCAACGCTTCGTTGATGTATTGGATGCCGCGGCGCAGCTGCATCGTATCGCCGACATCGGTATCACGCCGGAAGTCCGCCAGGCTGAGAACACGCGACTGCCGCCCGCCCGCGACCGGGCTGTCCTGGCTGCAGCCGAGTTGGAAGAAGATCTGGAGCGCCATGTAGTTGTCGCCGAGCCCAAGGAGGATTTTCTTGACCTCGAGCAAGGTGCAAATCGCCAGCCTGTCATCGCTGACGCCGCTGTTCGGCTCCAGGCCGAAAGTTTCCGCGCCTGGGCCGTCGCTGAACAGGAACCGAATGAGCCAGTTTCGCACCTCGGCCGGCGCCGACTGTATCTGTTCCCGGGTCAGCAATATCCCGCTGGCTTCAGGCCTCTGCCGGGCCGAAACCCTTGGGCCGAACTCGCGCTCGATCTGGGCCTTGCTCAAATTCATGCCACCCTCCCGCTGCCGCAGGTGTCTCTCAACCTCATAGTGTTGATGAGCGGTGATAATTTAACGTTATCGCGAATGCCGCCGGGCATCAATGCCGTATCCGACCGGCACCGGGGCGCGCCTCCACCTGGCGGCTTGATGGCCCGGCGGCCACCCCCTATAACGGGATTCGCTGCGGGTGTAGCTCAATGGTAGAGCAGAAGCTTCCCAAGCTTACGACGAGGGTTCGATTCCCTTCACCCGCTCCAATGATTTCAATGGTTCCTCATATCCGCGGTTCGTTGGCGATTTTAGATTTGATGGCGATCCCCCTTTCGCTGTCTCCGAGTGCGACGGTCGCAGACCTCGAACCAATCACGCTGCGCCTTGCGCGTACGGTCGATGTCCAAGTCTTCGTGGCGTGATGAGCCGAGACCTGCCGCGGCGGGGGACAATGTCCTAGGCGCTCAGAAGCCGATCGGCGGGTAGGCGCGCTTGCCCATCTGGATCGTGACCCACTTGAGTTCGGTCAGCGCCTCGATCGAATACTTGCCGCCTTCGCGCCCATAGCCGCTGTTCTTGATGCCGCCGAAGGGGACGTGTGGCTCGTCGCTCAGCGTGCAGTCGTTGATAGGGACAAGGCCGGCTTCCAGCTTCTGGGCGAATTCCATGCCCTTCTGCAGGTCATTGGTGATCACCGCCGCGGAGAGGCCGTATGTCGTGTTGTTGGCAAGCTCCAGCGCATGCTCCGCGTCGCGGGCGCGGACCAGCGAGGTGACCGTACGCGTCGTCGGTGACCGGGTCGAGGTCGAGATTTAACCCAAAAGCGTTGTTTTGAACGGCGCGACCGACCTGATATGCTGACCCACATACCGCTGGGACGAGCCCCCATATGAAGCCGCTTTTCGTCAAGATCAAATGCGAACTCGGTGCGACGTTCGACGTCGCGAACAATATCTACGATACGATCGAGGAGACGAGCGAGGTCTATTCGACATCGGGAGAATACGATCTTCTCGCTAAGTTTTACTTGCCGGAAGATGGCAGTCCGGGACGCTTCGTCGCGGAAAAGCTGCACAAGATCCCAGGTATTCGCGACACCTACACGCTCATCGCCTTCCGCATCTACAACGAGCAGCGGGAGAGCCTCGCCGGGGAAAACCCTTCCGGCTGAGTCTCGCCTGTCAGGCGCCGATGAGAGGCAGTGTAGCTTCGAGCAGACGGTCCGGGCCCCGTCCGGACTCCAGTAAAATGTCGAAATGGTTGCACGCCGCGAGCTCGATACTGCTCACGCGCCGCCCGTGCTGCCTTAGCCAGCGGGCATAGTCCCGGCTTTGCCGCTTGAATTCCTCAGTGTCGTTTTCGCCCCAGATGAGGGTGGCCGGGCAATCGGCGAGCGGTTCCAGCCGAATCGGGCTCCAGGCCGCCACCTGCGCCTCGGAGAGCCGCAGCGGCTCTCCGACATAAGAGAGGCGGATCGGCTCCAGATCGTAGACGCCGCTGACCAGGACGGCGCCCTTGATCGTGTCGCGTGGAACGCCTTCCCGCGCCCAGTCGCGCGACAGCAGCATGGCGCACAGATGGGCGCCGGCGCTGTGGCCCGAGATCGTGATCCGATTCGGATCGAGCCGCCAGCGATGGGCATTGCCGTGCAGCCAGCCGAGTGCCCGCGCGCATTGCGCGGCCATTTCGCCGATCGTCGCAGCCGGCGCGATCGTATAGTTGGTGGTGGCGAAGGCGACGCCCCGGCGTTGAAACGCCGGGCCCAGGAAGGCGAAGTCGCGCTGGCTGAGCGCCTGCCAGAAGCCGCCGTGAATGAAGACATGAAGCGGCGCCGGCGTTTCCATCGCCGGAACGAAGAGGTCGAGGAGGTCGTCGGGATGCGTGCCGAAGTGCAGGCCGGCCTGGACGCCCGGGCCGGAAATGGCCTTGCGCGAGAGTTCGGCATAGCGGTCGAGATAGGGCTGAATGCCGTCCGGCGTTTTCGCGCTCGGCGAATATTCCAGATCGAGCGTCCGCCGGTCGAGGCCGCGATAGAGGGCCGTCATCGCAACCCTCAGGTGACGGCCGTGGAGGCCTGGAAGCGCGGGTTCCGGTATTCGCCGGTTTCGATGACCTGGGTCAGGTGGTGCGCTGCCTGCCAGACATCCTCGTGCGAGAGATAGAGCGGCGCGAAGCCGAACCGCAGCAGTCCCGGCGCACGGAAATCGCCGATCACCCCACGCGCGATGAGGGCCTGGACGATCGCATAGCCATCCGCCTCACGGATCAGCGCAACTTGGCTGCCGCGCCGTTCCAGCTCGACCGGCGTGATTATGGTCATGCCGTCCTTGGCGCAGAGCGGCTTCAGCAGCGCGATGAACTGAGAGGTCAGGGACAGGCTCTTCGCCCTCAGCGCCGCCATGTCGACCCGCTGCCACTGCTCAAGGCTCGCTTCGAGCGCCCCCAGAGACAGGGCTGAGTGCGTGCCGGTCAGGAACTGGCGGATGCTCGCAGCCGGGCGATAGGCGCGGTCGAACGCGAAGGGGGCGGCGTGCCCGAACCAGCCGGTAAGGGGTTGGACCGCTTGCCCCTGCAGGTCACGCCTGACATAGAGGAATGCCGGCGCGCCCGGGCCGCCATTGAGATATTTGTAGGTGCAGCCGACGGCGAATTCGGCGTCGCATGCGTTCAGCGCGACCGGCAGAGCGCCCGCCGAATGGGCCAGGTCCCAGATCAGCCGGACCCCAGCCTCCCGCGCGCGGCGGGTGATGGCCGCCATGTCATGGACTCGGCCGGTGCGGTAATTGACGTGGCTGATGACCGCGACCGCGACATCTTTAGTCAGATGGTCCTCCGGGTCCACGCAATCGGCCGGCATGGTGCGGTGCTCCAGGCCCGGCACGAGCGCGGCCAGCCCCTGGGCGATATACTGGTCGGTCGGGAAGTTGGCGCCTTCGCTCAGGATCACGCGGCGTCCGCCCGGCAGCCGCAGCGCATAGGCGATGAGCTTGAACAGGTTCAGCGAGATCGTATCGGTGACGATCACCTCGTCGGCCGCCGCGCCGATCAGCGGCGCCAACAGCGCGCCCAGCCGCTCGGGCGCCTGCCACCACGACAGGTTCCAGCCGCCGATCAGATGCGTGCCCCATTCGTGCCGGATGATCGTCTCCACCCGCCCGGGGGTGGCCAGCGGCGGCGGCCCCAGCGAGTTGCCGTCGAGGTAAATGATCCCGGGCGGCAGCGCGAATTCCCGACGGAATTCGGCCAGGGGATCGGATTCGTCCAGGCGCCGGCAGGTTTCGAGCGAAATATCCATGGGCCTCTTCATGCTCGGTCAAATGACTGAGCGGAGCTCATAAAGTTCGGGAAAGAACGATATCTGCAATGCCTTTTCCAGGAATGGCACGCCGCTGGATCCGCCGGTTCCAGGCTTGCGCCCGATGATGCGCTTGACGGCCTGCACATGGCTGAACCGCCAGTGCTGAAAATTATCCTCGATGTCGACGAGCTTCTCAGCCAGGTCGTACAGATCCCAATAGGTTCGCGGATCGAGATAGACTCGGCGCCAGGCTTCCAGCACCTCCTCCTGCGGCCGGTATGGCTGGGTGAGGTCCCGTTCCAGCACCTTGGCGGACAGGGCGAAGCCGCGGCGCGCGAGCAGGCGCAGTGCCTCATCATAGAGGCTCGGCTTGTTGAGCGCTTCCTGCAATCGGGCTGTCACGACGGGATCGTGCCGATGCACCAGGATATGATTGACGTCCTTGTTGCCCAGTGCGAACTCGACCAGCCGGTAGCCATAGGACTGGAATCCGGAAGAGGGGCCGAGCGCGTCGCGAAACGTCAGATAGTCCGCGGGCGTCATCGTGCGCAGCACGTCCCAGGCCGTGATCAGCTGTTGCTGGATCGTCTTCACGCGGCTCAGCTTCTTGAAGGCGACGCCCAGCTCGTCCGCCGCGATGTCGCGCGAGGCTCCCTCGATCTCGTGCAGGATCAGCTTCAGCCAAAGCTCGGCCACCTGATGGATGACGATGAACAGGAGGCTGTCGTGGCTGGGCGTGTCCTGGAACGGCTGCTGTGCGCCGAGCAAGCGCTCGAGTTGCAGCAGCGCGCCATAGCTCGGCCCGCCTTCGCTGCCGAAATCGAGCCTGATGCCTTTCTCGAGATCGCGACGATTCGCCTTGCTCACGGGTTCAGCCTTTCCAACCGGAATCGTCCCCGATCATTCGCCGTGCGGCGGCAAATGTCATCACTCAGCTTTCCAGGAGGACGAGCTAACCCGGCGGCTGCAGTTCCGCGACGGCGGACAGCCTATGCGGAGCCGTCGATCCGCATATCGGCGGCATTTCCTGCCGGCTGTGCCGAAGCTCCGCCAGCGCGGCGGTTATCGCCCGCCAGAGACCGGCTTCGTTCCATGCCTGAAACCGTCGCCGGATCGAGCTCCAGTTTCCGTATTCCGGCGGTATGAAGCGGCCAGGTCGCTTTCTGCGGGTTGTCCAAAGGCGGGATGGTCGGGCAGTGGCTCGGCTACCGCGCGCCGGAGCGTCTCTCGACCCTGGTTCTGTGCAACACCTCCGCCTTTATGGGGCCGCCTTCGAGCTGGGACGACCGGATCAGGACCGTGCACGAAAAGGGCATGGCCGCGCTGACCGAGGCGGTTCTCGCCCGCTGGTTCACACCGGAATTCCAGTCCGCCGCCGGAGGCGGTCGGGACCGTCCGCGCCATGCTGCATGCGACCGATCCCGCCGGCTATGCCGGATGCTGCGCCGCGATCCGCGACATGGACCTGCGGCCGACGGCTTCCCTGATCCGGGCGCCAACGACCGCGATCGCCGGCGAGCGCGACCCGGCGACGCCGCTGGACCATGCCGAACTTCTGGTCAGGGAACTTCCCGGGGCGACGCTGGCGACAATCGACGCCGCCCATCTTTCCAATATCGAGCAGCCGGGCAGGTTCGCGGAACTGGTTCTTGGTGCCTGCCTGTCCCGGGGCAAGCAAACACCGGGTTGCATTGCCGACCGCGTAGAATCCCGTGCCATGGGTCACGAATGCGTATCGGCGTCACCCGGATGCCGGTTCAGTGGATCGTCGGTCCCGGCTGATGCCGGTGGACAGTTTGTCCACCGATAGGGTGGGCCAGGGCACCATACGATTCTGGCGCCGCCGCTATGGCCGGCGTCCAGATTCTGCTGCCCGGCCGTCTCGCGCCCGTTGCCGCAGGCCGTGACGCCGAGAGCAAGAAACGAGACCGCCGCCGCCGTCATCCAAGACGATTTGCCTGCGGCTTCGTGTTTTAGCATCGCGCGCATCTTACCTCCTAAGGCCGGCCGCACCGTATGGCTTAGGACGATCCCCGTCTGGAATGTTCAGCGCCAAATCGGACGGCGCGTGCATTCCCGACGGCTTGTCGAGACAGAACGACCCATGCAATATTGCATTGCAGCAAAGCTGCCGACCACCAGGCCGCCGACAGGAAGAGGGACTCGATAGCCATCCGGGCGAATGCCGTTGAGAGCGATGGACTTCCGCGGCGCGCGGTACGGCCGCAGGAGATCGTGCGCGTGCGGCGCCAATATAATCAGTGGGTGGCCGACCAGACGCTGGAGGACTATGCGCTGCGCTTCACCGCCGACAGCGCCCGGCGCTGGTCGTCGTTCCGGGTCGGCAGCACGGCGTTCGGCGCCATTTCTTTCCTGGCGTGCGAGGCGATCGGCGGCACCATCACGCTGACTTTCGGCTTCACCAACGCCATGCTGGCGATCCTGGCCGTCGGCATACTCATTTTCCTGACCAGCCTGCCGATCGGTTATTACGCCGCCAAGTCCGGCGTCGACATGGACCTGCTGACCCGCGGCGCCGGCTTCGGCTATATCGGCTCGACCGTCACCTCGCTGATCTATGCCTCATTCACCTTCATCCTGTTCGCGGTGGAGGCGACGATTACCTCCCAGGCGCTGGTCATGGTGCTGGGCATACCCATCGCCTACGCCCATCTGGTCAGCGCGCTGATGGTGCTGCCGATCGCGGCGCTCGGCATCAGGGTGATCTCCAAGGTCCAGCTCTGGACCCAGCCGGTCTGGCTGGTCCTGCAATTCGCGCCGCTGGCCTATCTGCTGCTGTCGGGCCATGAGGCGTTCCATGACTGGACCCGCTTCGCCGGGCTGGAGGGGGACCATGACGGGTTCGACCTGCTGTCCTTCGGGATGGCCTGCACCATCCTGCTGTCGCTGCTGCCGCAGATCGGCGAGCAGGTGGATTATCTGCGCTTCCTGCCGGACCGGCGGCGGGTCAACAAGGCCGGCTGGTGGGGCGCGATGCTGCTCTCCGGGCCTGGTTGGGTGCTGATCGGCGGGGCCAAGCTGGCGGCCGGCTCGTTCCTGACCTTCATCGCCCTCAATCACGGCGTGCTCTCCGACCGCGCCAGCCAGCCGCCGGAGCTGTACCGCATCGCCTTCACCGAGCTGTTCCACTCGAACTGGGTGGCGCTGGCCCTGACCGGCATCTTCGTCGTTACCTGCCAGATGAAGATCAACGTCACCAACGCCTATGCCGGCTCGATCGCCTGGTCGAACTTCTTCTCCCGCCTGACCCACAGCCATCCGGGCCGCGTGGTCTGGCTGATCTTCAATGTCATGCTGGCGCTGACCCTGATGGAGCTCGGCATCTTCAAGTTCCTGGAGGGCATCCTCGGCCTCTATTCCAACCTGGCGGTGGCCTGGATCGGGGCGCTGTCGGCCGACCTAGTGGTCAACAAGCCGCTGGGGCTGAGCCCCAAGGAGATCGAGTTCCGCCGCGCCCATCTCTATGACATCAACCCGGTCGGCATCGGCGCCATGGCGGTGTCGATGGCGGTGTCCAGCGTGGCGCATTTCGGCCTGTTCGGGCCGGCCGCGGCGGCGCTGGCGCCGCTGGTTGGGTTCCTGGTCGCGTTTCTGACCGCACCGCTCATCGCCTGGGCCACCAAGGGCCGCTATTACATCGCCCGCCCGGCCGACCGTTTCGCACCGGACGTGCCGGTGCGCTGCTCGATCTGCGAGAACGCGTTCGAACCGTCGGACATGTCGCACTGCCCGGCCTATGGCGGGGCGATCTGCTCGCTGTGCTGCTCTCTCGAGATGCGCTGCCACGACCGCTGCAAGGAGAAGAGCCGACTGGCCGACCAGGTGCATGCAGCGCTGGCGAAGCTGCTGCCGCCGCCCATGTTGGCCGGTGTCAGCAGCAGGGTCGGGCGCTTTCTGGCCAACGCGCTTCTGCTGGTCACGGTCACCGGCGCATTCCTGGGCCTGATCGATTTCGAATATGGGCGCTTGCCGGGGGTCGACCCCGAGACCCTGCATTACGCGCTGGAGGCCGTGTTCGTCGGCCTGTCGATCATCATGGGGCTGGCCGCCTGGGCCTTCGTGCTGATCGGCGACAGCCGCCGTATGGCGGAGGAGGAGACTGCGCGCCAGACAACGATGCTGATGGACGAAATCGATGCTCATACCCGCACCGATGCCGCCCTTCAGAAGGCCAAGGAGGCGGCGGAGTCGGCCAACATCGCCAAGACCCGCTTCATCGCGGGCCTCAGCCACGAAATCCGCTCCCCGCTGAATTCGATCAACGGCTATGCCCAGCTGCTGGAACGTCAAGCCACCCGGCAGCCTGAAGAGGCGGTCCGGGTCATCCGGCGCAGCGCCGAGCATATCACCACCCTGCTGGACGGGCTGCTCGACATCTCCAAGATCGAGACCGGGTCGCTGAAGCTGAACCGCGATACCGTTGCTCTGGGCGATTTCCTCGACCAGCTGCTCGACATGTTCCGGCTGCAGGCCGAGGCCAAGGGCATCGAATTCCATTATCACCGCGGCCCCAACCTGCCGGCCTTCGTCCATACCGACCGCAAGCGCGTCGGCCAGATCCTGATCAATCTTCTGTCCAACGCGATCAAATATACCGAGCGCGGCCATGTCGCCTTCAGCGTGCGCTATCGCAGCGACCTCGCCGAGTTCGAGGTGGCGGATACCGGCATCGGCATCGCCGCGGACGAGATCGAGCGCGTGTTTGAGCCGTTCGAGCGCGGCAGCTCAGCCATCGGGCTGGTCCAGGGCACCGGCCTCGGCCTCACCATTGCCAAGCTGTTGACCCAGATTCTGGGCGGCGACCTGACCGTGATCAGCGAAGAGGGAGAGGGCAGCACCTTCCGCGTGCGCCTGATGATGACCCGCGCCAAGGAAAAGGAGGCCGGCCCCGCTGCACCGGCGATCCGGGGCTATGAGGGTGCGCGGCGGACGGTCCTGATCGTCGATGACGACCCGTCCCATGCCGGTTTCGTCGAGGAGGTGCTGACGCCGCTGGGCTTCACCGTGTTCGTCGCCGGCAGCGGCGCGGAATGCCTCGCGCTGGCGGGGCGTTGCAACCCCGACCTCATCATGCTCGACATCTCCATGCCAGGCATGAACGGTTGGGAGGTTGCCCGCCGGCTGCGCGCCCAGGGCATGGACGAGGTGGCGATCATGATGGTTTCGGCCGAGGCGCAGGAATTCTCCGCCCAGGTTCTGCGCGCGCCGGCGTCCGAGCAGCCGCATGACGACTACCTGATCAAGCCCTTCGAGCTGCACGAGCTGTTCGACCGCATCCAGACCCTGCTCGATATCGACTGGGTCCATGACCGCGTGGCCGAAGATGCCGAATAGCCCGCGCGATATCGTGATGATGGTCGATGACGACGGCGACGAGCTCGGCATGCTCGGTGCGGCGATGGAGCATGCCGGCCTCGGCACGCTGGCCGCAGCCAGCGGCAACGCCGCGCTGGAGCTGCTCGAACGCGCGATGCCCGACCTGATCGTGCTCGACGCGCTGATGCCCGGGATGGACGGGTTCGAAACCTGCCGGCGGATCAAGGCCGATACGCGCCTGTCGCACCTGCCGGTGATCTTCATGACCGGGCTCAAGGCGCCCGAGGATATCGTCCGGGGCCTGGAATCCGGCGGCGTCGACTATGTGACCAAGCCCGTGAATATCGCCGAGCTGCTGGCCCGGGTGCGCATCCATATCGCCAACAGCCGCGTCGCCTTCGGCGCCCGCGTGGCGCTGGACGCGACCGGCCGTTATCTGCTCGCGACCGACCGCACGGGCCAGGTGCGCTGGACCACGCCGCAGGCGGGAAGCCTGCTGGCCGATGCTTTCATCGGCGTCAGCGCCGCCGATGTCAGGCTGCCGGATGCGCTCGCCGCCTTGGTCCGCTACCTGATCCAGGCCGGCGAGGCCGACAAGCCGCAGCCTGTCGCCGGCTCCGACATTTCTGTTGCCTTCCTCGGCCGCAACGGCGCCGACGAATATCTCTTCCGCCTGACCGCCGCCTCGGCCGGGGGCGAGGAGGGGATATTGCAGGGCGAGTTCGCGCTGACCACCCGCGAGGCGGAGGTGCTGCTCTGGCTTGCCAAGGGCAAGGCGAACAAAGAGATCAGCGACATATTGCTGATCAGCCCGCGCACGGTGAACAAGCACCTGGAGCGCGTCTTCGCCAAGCTGGGCGTCGAGAACCGCGCCTCGGCGGCGTCATTGGCAATGCGGACGCTCGCGGCGCGAGGGTAGTTGTAGGGTGGGCTGAGCGCCAGCGAAGCCCACCATTCGGTGCGCGATGTGGTGGGCTTCGCTGGCGCTCAGCCCACCCTACGCTCACAGTCCCCGCCATCCCTTTTCCCGCATGCAGGCCAGCAACGCACGGGTCGCTGTATGATGGATGGTGTCCGGCACATTGGCCGGGCCGAGCTTGGCGACGCAGGCATCGATGTCGTCCTGAGGGCCGCCGCCACCGAACCTGACCCAGGCGGTCATTTTGACCGGTGCCATCGGATCGACCGGGGCAGGGGGCGGCACGGCCACTGGAGTGGCTGAAGCTGTCGCGGCAATGGGCGGTGCCCCCGGCGCGGAGGGAGGCACCGGCGCGGACGTAGGCGTGGCTTCCGGCGCCATTGCCGGCGCATCGTCCCCACTCAGATTGGTGATGGTCCAGCCCTTGCCGCGCATGCAGGCCTGGAAGTCGCCGCCCGCCTGCCGGCAGGCCTCTTTGTCGGCCGCCAGCGCATCGGCGCCGGCGCCGGTCTTGTAGGCGAACTCTCCGCAGCCGCCGGCTGCCAATGCAGTCAGCATCAGGATCAGGCGGTGCGGAGATTTCATGAGGCGGCCTTGCGTGTTGCGCGTGCCGATCTTCCGCACGCTTCGGGCCGATAGTCCCGTCCGTTGTGCCCTGCAGCAATACGCCATTTGACGTATTTCGCACTTGCACACAGCGCCCATAGGCTTGGTCACGAAAGAACGGCGGTCTCGGCAGCGGGAGGCCGGGACACCGATAACCGACCAGGCAGAGGGACACATGAACACGCGCGTCAGCAACTCGATCAAACGTCAATTGGGGGCCGGCGTCACCGCCGCCGCCATTCTCGCCTGCGCAACCCCCGCCCATGCTGGCGCCACGATCGGCTTCGGCGACGGGGAATCGGTCAGCGTCGGTCTCGGCCTGCGCACCAGCTTCACCAGCCAGAGCAACGGCGCGCCCGACGGTTCGCGCTCGGCCGATTTCAGCCTGGACAGCGTCCGCCTCTATATCGGCGCCTCGCTGAACGACAACATCAAGGCGACCTTCAATACCGAGCGCGACGGCAACGGTACGATCGAAGTGCTTGACGGCTATGCGCAATTCGAATTCATGCCCGAATTCAACATCTGGGTCGGCCGTATGCTGCCGCCGTCGGACCGGGCCAATCTGGACGGCCCCTACTATCTGAACAACTGGCTCTATCCCGGCCTCGTCTCGCAGTATCCGGCCAAGTTCGCCGGCCGCGACGACGGCGCTACCGTGTGGGGCAAGCTGCTCGAGAAGAAGCTGGTTTATTCCGCCGGCATCTTCGAGGGGCATAACCGCGTCGCCGGCGCCTCCAACCATGGCGACGACCCGCTCTTCGCTGGCCGCGTCGCCTACAACTTCCTCGATCCGGAGCCGAACCCCGCCTATTACGAGAGCAGCACCTATTACGGTTCGGTCGATGTCCTGACCTTGGCTTTTGCGGCGCAATACGAACAGAATGGCGTCGGTTCCGCACTGCACCGTGGTGACTACACCGGCTGGAACATGGACCTGCTGTTCGAGAAGAAGCTGCCGTTCGGCGTGATCACGCTGGAAGGCGCCTATTACAACTACGACACGCAGGGCGTGACGGACGTCGCGCCGGGCTTCGGTGGGGCCGGCGCGACCCCAAATGTCCGCGGCATCACCCAGGGCGACGGCTACCTGATCGGCGCCGACTATCTGATCCCCGGCAAGGTCGGCTGGGGTCAGTTCCAGCCCTTCTTCCGCTATCAGGAATTCAACAACGACCTGCTCCATGCCCGCGCCGACCAGTACGACCTGGGCGTGAACTACGTCATCAGCGGCCACAACGCCCGCGTGTCGCTCGACTACAGCAAGAACCAGGGCGAAGGGGTGCCCGATTTCGACCGCGTCATCGTCGGCATCCAGCTCCAGTTCTAACCGCCATCAGATCCAACGAAGGGAACCACCCATGAACCGCAAATTCCTCCTGCAATCCTTTTCCGCCCTGACGCTCGCCGCCACCGCCGCCTTCGCCACCCCGGCGCTGGCGGAGGACGGCACGATCAAGGTCGGTATCCTCCATTCCCTCTCCGGCACCATGGCGATCAGCGAGACCGTGCTGAAGGACGTCGCGCTGATGACGATCGACGAGATCAACGCCAAGGGCGGCGTGCTCGGCAAGAAGCTGGAGCCGGTGGTCGTCGACCCGGCGTCGGACTGGCCGCTCTTCGCCGAAAAGGCCCGCCAGTTGCTGTCGAAGGACAAGGTCGCCGTCACCTTCGGTTGCTGGACCTCGGTGTCGCGCAAGTCGGTTCTGCCGGTGTTCAAGGAGCTGGACGGCCTGCTGTTCTACCCCGTGCAGTATGAGGGCGAGGAGCTGGAGCGGAACGTCTTCTATACCGGCGCCGCCCCGAACCAGCAGGCGATCCCGGCCGTCGAATATCTGATGAGCAAGGACGGCGGCGGGGCCAAGCGCTTCGTGCTGCTGGGTACCGACTATGTCTATCCGCGCACGACCAACAAGATCCTGCGCGCCTTTCTCCATTCGAAGGGCATCACCGATGACAACATCATGGAGGAATACACGCCGTTCGGGCACAGCGACTATCAGACCATCGTCGCCAACATCAAGAAGTTCTCGACCGGCGGAAAGACGGCGGTGGTCTCGACCATCAACGGCGACAGCAACGTCCCGTTCTATAAGGAGCTGGGCAATGCCGGGCTGAAGGCCACCGACGTTCCGGTCGTCGCCTTCTCGGTCGGCGAGGAAGAGCTGCGCGGCGTCGATACCAAGCCGCTGGTCGGCGACCTGGCCGCCTGGAACTACTTCATGTCGGTGAAGAACCCGGTGAACGAGGAGTTCAAAAAGAAGTGGGCGGCTTACGCCAAGGCCAAAGGCCTGCCGAGCGCCTCCAAGCCGCTGACCAACGACCCGATGGAGGCGACCTATATCGGCATCAATATGTGGAAGCAGGCGGTCGAGAAGGCCGGCACCACCGAGGTCGACAAGGTGATTCCGGCCGTCGGCGGCCAGCAATTCGCCGCGCCTGACGGCTTTACCGTCGAGATGGACCCGAAGAACCACCACCTGCACAAGCCGGTCTTCATCGGCGAGGTGAAGGCGGACGGCCAGTTCAACGTCGTCTGGAAGAGCCCGGGCCCGATCAAGGCCCAGCCCTGGAGCCCCTACATCCCGGGCGACGAGGGCAAGAAGGACGAGCCCGACAGCAAGTAAATTGAAGGGACATAACAAAACCCGTCATGGCCGGGCTTGACCCGGCCATCCACGCGGTTCCGTTCGCACCGCCGCCAAAGGCCTGTGCTGATGGCACGGCGTGGATGCCCGGATCAAGTCCGGGCATGACGGTCTTTGAGATGTTCGCCTTAGGAGATGTCACGATGCGTTTGCTGCTTTCGCTGCTGATCGGACTGGCTATCCTGGTCGTGTGTTCTCCAGCACAGGCATTCGACCAGGCCACGGCGACCGCCCTTTCTGTCGGCGACAGCGACACACGCATCGATGCGCTGAATAAGGTGATCGCCACCGGCGATGCCGCGGCGCTGCCATTTCTGGAAAAACTGATCGGCGACAGCGTCAAGACATCCGGCGACAAGGTTTTCGTCGTCGATGGCGACAAGGCCTTCGACCCCGTCACCGGCCAGCCGGCGGAGCTGCCGTCGGACGCCGACGATGTCGTCAATTCCAACCGCATGCGCAACGAGATCGGCGCCGCCATCGCGGCTTTGAAGCTGTCGTCACTCGACCGCGCGGTTCGTCTCGAAGCCGCGCAATCCCTCCAGAGCGGCGATGCTGACGAGAGCAAGCTGCCGCTGGTCCAGGCCGCCGAGGCGAAAGAGAAGGACACGGAAATCCGCGACCTGCTGGGTCAGGTCAGGGCCAATATCCAGCTCACCAGCTCCGACAAGTCGCTGCGCCTGGCCGCGGTGAAGATGCTGGCCGAAAGCTCAAGCCCCAACGTCAAGGAGATGCTGTCGACCCGGCTTGCGCCCGATGGCGAGACCGACCCGGAGGTCAAGGCCGCCATCGCTGGGGCGATCAAGGCGATCGAGGGCCGGCTCTCGCGCTATGAGCTGGTCGGCCAGATCTTCACCGGCGTCAGCCTGGCCAGCATCCTGCTGCTGGCGGCGCTGGGCCTCGCCATCACCTATGGCCTCATGGGCATCATCAACATGGCCCACGGCGAGCTGATGATGATCGGCGCCTATTCGACCTATGTCGTGCAGAACCTGTTCCGCGCCTACCTGCCCGGCGAATTCCAGTTCTATCTGGTTGCGGCGCTGCCGGTCGCCTTTCTGGTCACCGCAGGCGTCGGCATGGCGATCGAGCGGCTGGTGCTGCGCCATCTCTATGGCCGGTCGCTGGAAACCCTGCTTGCCACCTGGGGCATCAGCCTGATGCTGATGCAGCTGATCCGCACCATCTTCGGCGCCCAGAATGTCGGGGTCGAGAACCCGGACTGGATGTCCGGCAGCGTGTCGCTCGCCGCCTCCCTGTCGCTGCCCTACAACCGCATCATCATCATCGGCTTCTCGGTCGCGGTGCTGGGCTTCATGTGGTACCTGCTGACCAAGACTAGGCTCGGCCTGTTCGTCCGCGCGGTGACCCAGAACCGGACCATGGCGCGCTGTGTCGGCGTGCCCACCGCCCGGATCGACACGATGGCCTTCGGCCTCGGCTCCGGCATCGCCGGGCTGGCCGGCGTGGCGCTGTCGCAGATCGGCAATGTCGGGCCGGACCTCGGCCAGCATTACATCGTGAACTGCTTCATGGTCGTGGTGCTGGGCGGCGTCGGCCAGCTCGCCGGCACGGTGCTGGCGTCGCTCGGCCTCGGCATCGTCAGCAAGTTCCTGGAGGGCGTGACCGGCGCGGTGATCGCCGAGATCATCGTGCTGGTCTTCGTCGTCGTCTTCATCCAGCGCCGGCCGCAGGGCCTGTTCGCGATGACCGGCCGTTCGGCGGAGGCCTAGATGAGCATTGCTATCGATATGATCGACCGCCGCGATCCTCCCGGCCTCTTCGCCCGCCTTTACGGACGCACCGGCTGGTCCCTGTTCGTCGCCGCGCTTGCCGTGTTCTGCGGGCTGGTGCCGATCCTCAATCTGGGCCTGCCGGCCGACAGCTTCCTTCACATGTCCGACTATTGGGTGGCGCTGATCGGCAAGATCATGTGTTACGCGATCCTGGCTTTGGCGATGGACATGGTGTGGGGCTACACCGGCATCCTCTCGCTCGGCCACGGCATCTTCTTCGCGCTCGGCGGCTACGCGCTCGGCATGTATCTGATGCGCGAGATCGGGCATGACGGCGTCTATCATTCCGACCTGCCGGACTTCATGGTCTTCCTCGATTGGAAGGCCTATCCCTGGTACTGGAAGGGCACGGGGAATTTCCTCTACGCCATTATCCTGGTGCTGCTGGCGCCCGCCGCGCTGGCCCTGTTCTTCGGCTTCTTCGCCTTCCGCTCCCGTATCAAGGGCGTCTATTTCTCGATCATCACCCAGGCGCTGACCGTGGCGCTGATGCTGCTGTTCTTCCGCAACGAGACCGGGTTCGGCGGCAATAACGGCTTCACCGATTTCAAGCGTATACTGGGCTACCCGATCGCCACGCCCGGCACCCGCATGGTGCTGTTCGTCGCGACCGCGCTCACCATGCTCGGCTTGCTGCTGGTGCTGCGCTATGTCGTGACCAGCAAGTTCGGCCGCGTCCTGATGGCGATCCGCGACGCGGAAAGCCGGCTGATGTTCACCGGCTACAACCCGCTGATCTACAAGCTGGCGATCTGGACCTTCTCGGCGATGATCGCCGGGCTGGCCGGTGCGCTCTACGTGCCGCAGGTCGGCATCATCAATCCGGGGGAGATGGCGCCCGGCAATTCGATCGAGATCGCGATCTGGACGGCGGTCGGCGGGCGCGGAACCTTGATCGGCGCGCTGATTGGCGCCTTCATCGTCAACGGCGCCAAGAGTTGGTTCACCCAGGCCTTCCCCGATTACTGGCTCTATTTCCTGGGCGCGCTGTTCGTGTTGACCACCCTGTTCCTGCCCAAGGGCGTGATGGGCCTGATCGACAAGGCGAGGGCCCGGCTATGAGTGCAGACAGCAAGAGCCCGGCCGTCGATGTCGGCGGCTCCTCCACCTTCGGCCATGCCGCCCCGCCGCCGGGCGAGCTCGATACCAGCCACGGCGTCGTCCTCTATCTGGAAGACGTGACGGTCAGCTTCGACGGGTTCAAGGCGCTGAACGCTCTGTCCTTCTCGGTCGATGTGGGTGAGCTGCGCTGCATCATCGGGCCCAACGGCGCCGGCAAGACGACGATGATGGACGTGATCACCGGCAAGACAAGGCCGCAGCACGGCAAGGTCTTCTTCGGCCAGACCATGGACCTGACCAAGATGCGCGAGGCCGAGATCGCCCAGGCCGGCATCGGCCGCAAGTTCCAGAAGCCGACCGTGTTCGAGCATCACTCGGTGTTCGAGAATCTGGAGCTGGCGATCAAGGCCGACCGCGGCATCTGGCACTCGCTGTTCGGCAAGCTCACCGGCGAGCAGCTCGACCGGATCGATGAAATCCTGCAGACGGTGCAGCTGACGGAGATGGCCGACCGGCGCGCCGGCCTGCTCAGCCACGGCCAGAAGCAGTGGCTGGAGATCGGCATGCTGCTGGTCCAGGACCCCAGGCTGCTGCTGCTGGACGAGCCGGTCGCCGGCATGACCGATCATGAGACGGTCCGCACCGCCGAGCTGCTGAAGACTCTGGAGGGCAAGCACTCGATCGTGGTGGTCGAGCACGATATGGGCTTCGTCGATTCCATCGCCCGCAAGGTGACCGTGCTGCATGAGGGCAGCGTCCTGTCGGAAGGGACCATGGACAAGGTGCAGAACGACGAGAAGGTCATCGAAGTCTATCTGGGGCGCTGAAGATGCTGACCGTATCCGCGATCAACCAATATTACGGCGGCAGCCACATCCTGCGCGATGTCAGCTTCACCGCGCCGATGGGCGCCTGCACCGTCCTGCTCGGCCGCAACGGTGTCGGCAAGACCACACTGCTGCGCGCCATCATGGGCGTGGTGCCGGTCCGCACCGGCAGCATCACGTTCGACAGCCAGGACGTGACGGGCCTGCCGTCGAATGCCCGCGTGGCGCGCGGCATGGCCTATGTCCCGCAAGGGCGGGAAATCTTCGGCCGGCTGACGGTCGAGGAGAATCTGCTGATGGGCATGGCGGTCAAGAAGGGCCGCGATGCCAAGGTCATCCCGCCCAAGGTCTATGACATGTTTCCGGTGCTGAAGCAGATGCTGCACCGGCGCGGCGGCGATCTGTCGGGCGGCCAGCAGCAGCAGCTCGCCATCGCCCGCGCACTCGTCTCGGACCCCAAGCTGCTGATACTCGACGAGCCGACCGAGGGCATCCAGCCCTCGATCATCAAGGATATCGAGCGGGTCATCCGCATGCTGGCCGGGACCGGCGATATGGCGATCCTGCTGGTCGAGCAATATTACGATTTCGGCCAGGCGCTCGCCGACCATTACATGGTCATGTCGCGCGGCCAGATCGTGAAGCAGGGCCTGGGCGCGGATATGGAGCGCGACAATATCCGTGATTTCGTAGCGCTCTAGCGCCCGCTTTTCGGGAACTCGACCGCCACCGTGTGCGCGGCGGTCAGCGTGATGTACCAGTGCTTGTCGCCGCCCTCCTGGGCCCGGTCGGCCTCGGCGAGCGCACGCAGGCTGAGGTCGAATTCCTTGAACATCCGTTCGATGCGCGGAACCGAACGGCTGGAGATCCTGAGCAAATCAGAGCCCCAGATCGTGTCGCGGTCCTTGAAGTCCAGCTCCAGAAAATACTGCTTCACATTGGTGTGGAACAGGTTGCGGACCGGCCCGTCCCGCCGCCATTCCAGGTCCCGCTTGACCAGCAGCCGGACGAAGTTGCCAGGCAGCAGGTCGATCAGCCTCAGCCGGTCCAGCCTGGTCAGGTAGGCGACCAGCGTCGCCTCGTCGATCTCGCATTCCCGCTTCAGCTCGGTCGCGGTCCAGCCCATCAGCAGCAGCGAGAAGACCAGGGTCAGCATCCCGTCCTGCGACAGCCCTTCCTCCTGCTGCATGGTCAGCGTGCGCTGCCGGGCGTCGTAATCCTTAGCCGCCATCTCGCTGAGCTCGATGAAGCTGATGCCGACCACGTCGCACAGACGTTCGGCCTGCACGATGGTGAGGCTGGCGCCGGTCATCCAGCGTTTCACCGTGATCTCGCTGACGCCCACCGCCGCGGCGACGTCGCGGTAGCGCAGGCCGCGCGCCCGGAACAGCCGCTTCAGCACCCCGATCAGCAGGACCGCCTGCCGGTCTTTGCCGCGTTCGGGCTTCTGGCCGCCCGGCCTCTCCTGTGCGCTCATCCCGCCCCGCTCCAACAGCCGATGATCTGTACCGGTATCGCGTGACGATACTCTGTGGAGAGTTGATGCGTCCATCGCAATTGCCGGCATCATGCGCGGGCAAAGGGCGGCGGACGGGCCGCAAGGTCAGGGAGGGCGATGTTGGGTGCGCAAACGCCGGTTCGGCTGATGCTGGCGGTTTTGTTCGGTATGGCGGGGATTGTGCTGCCTTGGTCGGCGGCATCGGCCGGGCAGGCCAGGGGGTTCGTCGTCAGCTGGTTCCATGTCGCGGAACATTTCGATGCCTCAGGCCGCGACTGCCCGAACGGCCTGAACGACGATGCAGCGGTCTTCTATCGGCGCGAGCTCAAGCGCATCGGCAAGTCCGAGGCCGAGATCGATAAATACATCAGCGAGTTCCTCGATCTGTCCAAGCACGATACCACCATCCCCGTGATGCAGATGCGGGGGCGGATCGACGGTAAGCCGGTCGACGCCTATGCCAATCCGGAATCGGTCCCGGACCCGCACCTCAAGGTGGTCGAAGGGCCCTATGGCTATGGCTTCGATCTCGACGGCAAGGACAAGCCGGAGGACTTCATCGACCCGGACACCGGCGCGCACGGGGTCGACAATCAGCTCTATCGGGCGCTCGGCTGCATGAGCCAATACAAGCCCCACACGCCGACGGATCGGACCTCGGCGGCGCTGACGATCTGGAACATCGTCTATGAGCAAATGCCGGCCTGGCTGGTCGAGATCAGCGGCATCGACGATCCGCGAAACGACGACGACGTGACGGTCGGGATTTATCGCGCGGTGGAGACGCCGACCAAATTCACGAATGGCGATACGCAGCCAAATCTCACCTTCACGGTCGATCCGAACCCGCGCTGGCAGAACGTCGTCCATGGCCGGATCAAGGACGGCGTGCTGACGACCGACATGTTCGAGATGGACATGCTGGGCGACCCGTTCTGGATCGCGGAATTCCATTTCAAGCAGGCGCGCCTGCGCCTCCAGATCGCGCCGGACGGCTCGCTGAACGGCATTTTGGGCGGCTATACGCCGTGGATGCCGTTCTACTGGGAGCAGGCGACGGAGGGCTGGGGCGTCGAGGCGACCACCAGCATCGATATACCTGGCTTCTACTACACGCTAAAGCGCCTGGCGGACGCCGAGCCTGATCCCAGGACAGGCCAGAATACCGCCATTTCGAGCGCGTTCCGGATCGAAGCCGTGCCGGCCTTCATTCTTCATCCTGACAATGGTGCGGTGAAGACCGCTGCCGAAGGGTCAGGGCAACGATGACACGCATCCGCCGATTTCTCCTGCTGGGGGGCGTGGTGGCCGCCGCCCTGCTGGCTTTCGTCGCGTTCAAGCATTTCGCGCCGTTGGACAGCCGCACCGCCGGGACGCCTGGCGGACCGACCGTCATGCGACGGCTCACCCAGCCGCAATACCGTCAGATCGTCGCCGACGTCTTCGGTCCCGA
>CAZNNJ010000005.1:0-4020 GCA_964574305.1 uncultured Rhodospirillales bacterium
CCGCGCTTTTGGTGTGCAGCGGCTAGGCCGGCCAGAACCTGCCGATCTGTAGTCGAAGCCTCGATGACCTTTCTGGGATCGAGCGCTTTGTAGGACCCGAACAGGCCTGTCTTGGGCGCGGAAAGGTAGGTTTCGGCGAAGCTGGTGTGATTGGCCGCGTCATATTCGACCAAGGTCCGTGCCGTGGCGTGATCCTGCGCCGCGCCCAGCATGACGGATCCCAATATGCCGGCTGCCAGCATTCCGGCGCCGGCCATGAAATTGATCGTGATCGCGCCACCCTGGGGAAATTGCTCGGACGCGACGCCCAGGCTCGTACCCCAGAAGAAGCTTTTGCCGACGCCGTACAGCGTCGCCGCGGCCATAAGGGCAGGTCCGGTCGCACCAGCGAGAAGAAACAGGCCGAATGCCGCCAGCGCCGATGCCATGGCAAGCACGCCGAGCGGCTTTATGCGGTGGATGACAACGCCCGCGAAGATGCGGACTATGAACATGAGCATGGATGTGTAGACCAGCACCCAGCCGGCCTGGAGCCCGATGCTGGTCATCTGGGGTTCCATGAGCGAGGAAATCCAGCTGTCGGTCGAAAGCTCTGTGATCGCCTGCGGAATCATGATGAGGACGAGCGCCAGATAGAGCGGCCGTCCGGCGGAGCGCGAAGCCGCCGCGTAGCCGCCGGTCAGAACAGCGATCGCCACTGCGACCATCGCGGGGTTGAGTTCCACCACTCGGCCGACCTCAAGCATCACGAGCGCGATGACGATGCCGGCGCTGAGAAATCCACCCTCCGCCAGCATGGCTCTGTAGGGAATGCCCGCGCCCACCCGCTCGCTGACCGGGAAACGACGGCGAAGCAGCAGGACGGCATATAACGCAACGGGGATCGCCATGAGGGCAACCTTGACCCGCCAATTGACGCCAGCCCCGAGCGCGATAGCCATAAGGCCGCTCAAGACCAGCCCGCCGGGCCAGCCGGCGTGCAGCCGATTGAGCCAGGTCGCCTTATCGCGGCGGTGGAGAGTGGCGATCAGCGGATTGGCCGCCGCCTCGACCGCCCCGTTTCCGAGCGCCATCACGAAGGTACCGGAATAGAGCGACCAGTAGCCTTCGGCGGTCAGCACGAGCGCCAGGCCGCCCACGTGGCACGCGGCCGCAAACCAGAATGTAGCTTTGAAGCCGATACGGTCGACCAGAAGGCTGAGCAGAACGATTGTGATCGAAAAGGGCCACAGCCCGACGCCCAGCAACTCGCCCTTCTGCGTCTCGGAAAGCCCAAATTCGACCCCCCAATCGTCGATGACGAGCGCCCGCAACGCAAAGCAGAACGAGGTCGCGACGATCGCCGCGAAGGCGACGGCGAAGTTCAGAGAATCGCCGTCCTTTTCCGATGCTTCCAAAGTCGTTTCCATCCCGTCTGAGCCGCATCGCCGCGCGACCGCAATTATCACCGCAATCGATTACATAAACGCTAACAGGCGCATCCTGAGACCACAAGCTGGAATTCCCGGCCGTTAGTCCGGCGGATAGGCCGGGCCCTTTGGGTTGTCAGGCCAGTCGAGCAGCCACGGGCGAACCGCCCGATGCTCATCATCCGCTTTCTTCTTCTCAGGCGAGTCCGGCAGGAAGTCATTGTCCCGATCAGGCGCGTTCGCCGGCCGAAGCCATTTGGCGGGAAAGTCGGCGGCCTTCAGGCCGTCGGACGCGGAGCGAAACACCTGCCCCTCGCTGTAGCGGGCGGTATAGGGAATGACATGCTTTCCCTCACTATTGGCCAACCCCTTATAGAGGGCGGCCCTGAGTTCGACCTTTCGCCCAAGATAGGCTGGATCGTCGATGAGATTGTGCATCTCGCCGGAGTCCTTGTTGAGGTCGTAAAGCTCCTCGATGTCCCAGATGCCGTGATATTGGATGTACTTAACGCCATCGCGCTCGATCGCGAAGGTCGTCGGCGTCTCGGGGAAGTTCCACTCCCAGTAATATTCGTAAACGAAATCCAGTTTCGGCCATTTGTCGGCCGTCATGGTTCCGGCCGCGAGCGGCAGGAAGCTGCGCCCCTCGAACTGCGGCGGCGGCGTAATATGGGCGATGTCCAGGATGGTGGGCGCGATGTCGAGATTGCGCACCATGGGTTTCAGAACCTGGTGTGGTGCCACCAAACCCGGTGCATACATCAGCATCGGCACATGGATCGACGGTTCGTAGGCGTTGCGTTTGTCGATCAGCCCGTGATCGCCGATCAGGAAGCCGTTGTCGCTGGTGAAGATGATGACCGTATTGTCCGTTAGGCCGCTGTCGCGGAGATAAGCGAGAATCCGGCCCAGGCTTTCATCGACCGGGCTCAGCGTTCGGTAATAGTCGCGCACATACTCACGGAAATCCTGGTTGGTGTGGTACGGGAAGTCGATCCCGTGCCAGCTGTTGCGCGTGTTGCGCACCCACATCGGCTTGCCGCGGTTGTTCTCCTCGGTATTGGCCACGCTGGCAGGCAGCTCGATCTCGAGCTTGTCGTACTGGTGCGCGTAGCGCGGCGGTGGTGAGGGATAGACGTGCACCGCCTTGTGCGAGAGGTAGAGGAAGAACGGCTTGTTCGGATCGCGGCGGTGCTCCAGCCAATCCATGGCGTAGTCCGTCAGCTCATCGGTGATATAGCCCTTCTGCTGCGCCTCGCGCCCGTCGACGTTGAGCATGTTGCGTCGGCCCTTGGCGATCTGCTCGGGGCTCAAATGGTCGGTCGGGAAGTAATTTCCTTGGCCGGCGAAGCTGACCCAGCGGTCGAATCCCGGCCGCGGTGTGTCGGCGCTGCCCATGTGCCATTTGCCGAAGAAACCGGTTTGGTAGCCCGCCTGCTGCAGATATCTGGGGAAGAAGGTCAGCCCGGCCTCGGACGACTGGTTGTTGTCGACGACGCCGTGATTGCGCACATTCATGCCGGTCAGGATCGTGGCGCGGCTGGGGGAGCATAGCGACGAGTTGACGACGGCGTTCGGAAAATAGGCGCCGTTCTGAGCCAGGAAGTCGAGATTGGGCGTTTCGAGTCCCTTGGTCAGAAACCCGAGAGCGTCAAACCGCAGGTCGTCGACCAGGATGAAGACGACATTGCGCGGCTTTGTCTCTGCCGCTTGGGAAGGAAGCGCGGGCGCAAGCAGGAGGGCGCAACATGACAGCGTCACCGCCCTGGCGATCCCGATAAAGCCTTGCACCCTCAATCTCCTTGGATGTGTTCCGAAGCGGCCGTTTAAAGTCGTGCCGAAACAGTGTCGCTTTCCCTGCAGCCGTACCGGATCGCCTTGGCTTCGACCTTGTCGCCCTGACGAACAGGCACCGGCGTGGTGTAGAGGCGCCAGGGACCGCCATTGAGGCGATAGCCGATCGAGGCGCCGGCCTCGGCATCGGTCACGGTCGCCCGGCCCTCGGTGATGGTGACAGTCGGCGCCACCGTGTCGGGTTGCTTGCCGCCGGGCCAGAAGCGCTGCGCCATCGCCGGCTCCGGAATGTCGCTCATGTCGCCGGCCTTCGCCAGCCAGGCATCCATGGCACCCCGCAGGCGCTGCAGATCGGCGGCGTAGGTGGGATCGTCGGCCAGATTGTGCAGTTCATGGGGATCGTTCGCGGTGTCGAAGATCTGCTCCTTGCCGACTGGCTCGAACCATTGTTTCTGGACGGCGTTCAGCTTTCCCTCGGCGAGCAGCTGCCACATCTCGCGCATCGACTCCTGGATGTCGCGATAGGCCAGATGGTAGCCGTCGGGCTGATCGGGGAACCAGTTGCGGATGTATTTGAACCGCGCGTCCCTCACCGCCCGCTGCCGCGTCATCACCTCGTCGAAGCGATCCTTGGCGGCGAAGACATATTGCTGGTTCGATGTCCTGAGATCCTGCCCCTGCATAAAGGACGGTACAGGCACGCCGGCGACGGCGAGCAAGGTCGGCGCGATATCGAGATAGCTGGTCATCCGGCTGTCGACCTGCCCCGGAACGAACCCCGCCGGCAAGACCGATGCGCGGACGGACGGCTCCGCCG
>CAZNNJ010000005.1:4030-22214 GCA_964574305.1 uncultured Rhodospirillales bacterium
CAGACGTAAAGCGCAGGATGAAATCCGGCTCGGGAAAGGTCGCGCTTGGCGCGTGGCAAACCGTCCCCGTGATCGGGCAGGACGAGCACGAGCGTGTTGTCGAGAAGTCCGTCGTCCTTAAGCGCCTGGATAATCTCCGCGATCTGGCCGTCGACCGTGTGGATGTTGTTGTAGTGCTTTGCGATATCGCTACGGATGGTCGGCGTGTCCGGGTAATAGGGCGGGACCGTCACGTCGGCAGGCTTGATCGGCCCTTTGCCGATGCATCCTTGGATGGCATGAGCAACCTGCATGAGAAGATGCATCCGGTTGTGCGGCCAATGGCCGAGCGGCGTGAAGGTGCCGCTCTCGTGCGTGCAGCCGAGATTGATCCAGCCGAAGAAGGGCTGACCTGGCGACCGCTTGCGCCAACCCGTTCGATCGTCGCCGCCCTCATGATCCCAGATCGAGAACGGTCCTCCCGACAGAATGGAGGAACCGCCGAATTGATAGTCCTCCCCCTGGGTGATGAAGGTGTAGTAGCCGTGAGCCCGCAGAATCTCCGGAAATCCTTTGACCTCCGGCGGCGGCACCGGGGCATAGCCGCCGACGTAGGAACGCATGTGTTGTGTCCCGATCGAGATCGGATAGACGCCGGTCAGCAGTGTAGCGCGGCTGGGGGAGCAGACGGGCGATGTGGTGTAGCTGTTCGTATACCGAACCCCCTGCGCCGCCAGGGCATCGAATGTGGGCGTGATCGCCACAGGATCGCCAAAGCTGTGCAGCCGCGGCATGCTGAAGCCCTCCGTCACG
Organism: uncultured Rhodospirillales bacterium; assembly: GCA_964574305.1. Taxonomy (GTDB): domain Bacteria; phylum Pseudomonadota; class Alphaproteobacteria; order BOG-932; family Roseiterribacteraceae; genus BOG-932. Next base: position 4,823 of record CAZNNJ010000005.1, read on the forward strand.
ATCATGACGATGTTCGGCCTGTCCTGCGCGAACGAAGCCGGTGCGAACCACAGAGCGATTAGAGCCAAAATACAGGCCCCGGCAATCGAGCGGGTCATGGCTTCACCGCGGCAGGTTGAACTGGATCCGGCCTGTTGCTGACAGTCCTGAAACCGAGATGAGCGGCGCTGAAGCCGGACTCCTGGGATTCGCGTGCGGCAGGACGGTAGCGCCTGCAGTAATTGGGGGCGCAGAGGAACGAGCCGCCCTTGATGGTGCGAAGCACCCGGCTCGCCGGCATGCGGCCCATCTCCATCGGCATCTCCGACATGCCGTCCTTGGGTTGGGTATAGAGGCTCGACGTCCATTTCCAGGCGTTGCCGATCATGTCGTAGAGGCCATAGCCGTTGGCGGGATAGCAGCCGACCGGGGCACGGCCGATGAAGCCGTCCGCACCGGTATTCTTGGAGGGGAAAGCCCCTTGCCAGGTATTGGCTTGGTAAGTGTCGCCGGGTGTGAAGTCTTCACCCCAGGCATAGGTCTTGCCGTCGAGCCCGCCGCGCGCGGCATACTCATACTGCGCCTCGGTCGGCAGTTCCCGCCCTTTCCATTTGGCATAGGCCAGAGCGTCATTGTAGCTGACCTGGACCACAGGGTCGTTGTCGTGCCCGGCGATGGTCGAGCCCGGCCCGTCGGGATGGCGCCAGTCGGCGCCGCCCACGAAGCGCCACCATTCCATCGGGTCCTCGGTCGTGCGTACGCCGCCCCGGGGCGCGATGAAGACCGCGCCGCCAGCAGTGAGCTTGTCCTTGTCGATCTCCGGATAATCGGCCGGGTCGGGTTTCTTCTCGGCGTCGGTCACGTAGCGGGTGGCGGCGACGAATTTGGCGAATTCGGCGTTGGTGACGTCGTAACGGTCGATCCAGAACGGGGCCACGGTTTCGGTATGGACCGGCCCCTCCTCTACGTAATATTCGGCCGAGCCCATCTGGAACGTGCCGCCGGCGATATGGACCTCGGAGCGGGCCGGTGCGCGGCAGAGGGCAGAGTGAGGGTTGGGGTTGCTGACGGCGGCGATCAGGATTCCGGCGGCGAGAACAGCAGGCGGAACTACCCAGAGTCGAAAGGGGGTCAGCATTCACCCTCTCCTCGCCTCCCCCACCGAGGGGGAGGGACATGAGGTTTTAAGCCCTCTCCCTTGATGGGAGGGGGTATAGATAGATCGAGCAAACTGCTACGCCGGCATCATGGGAAGCAATATGTGATTTGACATAGGTGTCGTCAGCTGCCGCCCCATCTCGGTGATCGAACCACAGATTGGACACCCAAAACCGGACACGGCAGTGCCCCAGGTTCGCATTATGCGGGCGCCATGTGCGTTGACCCTACCACCACCCCTCTGTAGTCCCGTGAACACGAATACGCCACCCACGACCAAGAAAAGGGCAATCTGCGCCCAATAGAATCCCGGATTGTCCGTCCGCGTTATGGTTCGAGCGCCCATAAGGCTTTGGCCCGTTATGAGGCTTTAAATGGCGAAAAGGACCGGTACCAAGCCGATTATGATGGACGGCGCTCCAATCACCCTAGGAATCTCATCTAGAATAATCAATTCGGCATGGTTGACGCGATATCGGGCTCATTGCCAGCGAAATGATGAAGGGGCAAATTCCGCCGCGACCATGCCACTGCCGCACCGAACTCTTGACCTTGAAAGCGGACGTCAATGTGGAGGGCGACGTGGCATGTCAGCTCTGCCACAGGTCACGGGTGTATCGGCTTAGGGTTAAAGCGCTTGGTCCGAATACCTTCTGCGTTATGCATGCGCCGCCGTTAGATCGGGGTAAGCGCTGTTAGAGGCGCTATAGGTGATCGCCGTTCCAGCTCCATCCTTGGCGAAGTGGAAGCCGGCGGCGGAGTATTGGCCGAACAGGGTGACGCTGGCGCGCTGCGCCCCGTCGGTTACGGTCAGCACACCCTCGGTCTTCGCCTTGTTCTCCACGAAGTACAGCCTCTCCGCCGGGCCGAACTGGAAGTTTACAAGATCGAGCGTATCGGTCGCCCCGAAGCCGCTCGTAGCGATCGCGATCCCGGTCTCCGCTCCCAGCATCAACTCAGCGTCGGTTTTGAAGGTCGTGACGCCCCCTGCCGTTCCGCCGTGAAAAACAAACTCGGTCCCCCCATCGATCACGGAATTCACAGCTGTTCCGCCGGAGGAGACGTTCAGCTCAACGCCCTTGCCGACCCTAAGACCGCTTACACGAACATCTGTCCCGACGACTTCGATGCCCCCGCTGCTCAACGCCAGGTCGGTGATACGTCCGCCGTCATAAACAATCCTTCCGCCGCTCTTGACGACGGCGCCAGACGCGATAGCACCAGATGAAACGTATAGAGTTCCGCCGGCACTAAGAGTTGTGCCGATTGCCGTTCCGCCTTGTATGACTCTCACAGTGCCGCCTCGCACCGTCGTCGAAATCGCGATTCCCCCGGCCGAGACTCGTTCGAGACCTGCGCTGAGAACCGTGTTACTGGCAATACCGAGGTCGTCCAGCACGGCGCCGTTTACAACTTTAGCTCCGATCACAATTCCAGCGGAGGACACCACAAGAATTGCGCCGCCGCTGATCGACAGGTTGTGCTCGGTCACCGACGGAGCAATCGCCACAGTGCCGCCGCGGCGAACCGTCAGTCCAGCGACGGTGCCTCCATCAAAGACGATCTCGCCGCCGCTTTCGACAAGAGTGAACACCGATACGCCGCCGGTGGAGACAAATAGGGTCGCGCCATCAGTTATTTTTAGGCCGCTGGCGGTTGCTCCGGAGGCAATTGCGGCCCTGCCGCCGCTCTTGACCATCACCCCTCGCACCGTGCCTCCGCCGAAGATGAGCGTCGCGCCCCGCTCAACTGTCACGTTCCGGGCGAGTTCACCGGAAGTCACGGTTAGGGTGGCGCCCGACTCGACCAGTACCTTGCCACCGACAGCCACACTTAAATTAGTGACATTTCCTTGAGCGAACACGATTTCGCCGCCGGAAAAGACGGTCGCATCAGCGATCTGGCCGCCCGAGGCGACTAGAACGCCGCCACTGAAAACCCTGGTGCCGCTGTCGAAGCCCGTACCGACGACAATTTCACGTCCGCCGCTGCTGACAGTCGTTCTCTTCGCATATCCCCCTTCAAGAAATTGGACGCCGTTACGGAGGATCGTGCCAACGGCAGTCCCCCCGCTGATCTTCTCGATACCGTTGTTGAGAACGAGCGTACCGACAGTTCTACCTGACGTAATCACGGCTTCTGTTCCGCCGCTCGACACAATGCTCCCACTGGCGACTCCGCCGTGGCTGATGGTCTCTATCGCTCCTGCCAGAATCGTCGTGCCGGTCGTTAATCCACCATAGTCGACACTCAATGTGCCGCCGCTCGATACGATCCCTCCACGTAGGGAGCCCTGGGATCTGACCGTCGCACTCCCACTCTTGAAAATAGTAGCGCCGACTGCGGAGCCATAGGAAAGCGTCATTAAGCCACCGGCCAGAATATCCGCACCGCTGTCCAAACCGCCAACGAGGTCTTGTCCCCCGCTGCCCACAACCGCCGCGACGACAATGCCGCCGGTATCGGTCGCCAAATGCCCATTGGCTGCGATGTTCACTGCGCTGGCAACACCGCCGGGCTCAACCGCGACGAAGCCGTCGTTCGCAACGCTGGCGTTTACCGCCGTTCCGCCAGAAGAGACGTAAAGGCTCGCGCCGCTATCGATCATCAAGCCGCTGACAATAACCCCGGCCGCGATCCCTTCACTGCCACCGCTACTAATCGTCGATCCGATGACAGTTCCGCCGGCATAAACGATTTCACCCCCGCTCAATACTGCTGTTCCATCCGCCTTGCCGCCCGACGAGACGATCTCGACGCCTCCATCGAGAATGGCGCCTTCCGAACTGCCGCTTCCCGACAGCGTCAGTTGCCCGCCAGCGAGCACCTTGAATACAACACCGCCCGGGATATCGAGATTGCTGACATTCACGCCGGAACCGACATCCTCTTCGGCGCCGCTGCTGGCAATCAGCCCGCTGACGCTTCCACCCCCATAGACAAAAATGCCACCGCTCAGGACCGTTGTGTCGACAACCGCGCCGCCGGATACCACAGTCTGAAGCTCATCGGCCGAAAGGACCATGCCGCTGAATACCATGCCCGATGAAACGGTCTGGGCGTAGACCGTCCCTCCCGAGATAATGGTTTGCTCAAATACAATGCCCCCCGGTTCGACCGTCAGGCCTGAAACGGTTCCTCCGTCGAAAACGACCACTCCGCCGCTGCTATCCACAAGGTTGTCGACAGAACCGCTGGAGACGATGAGCCTGCCGCCGTTCAGCACCGTGACGCCTCCCGCAAAGGCGGAAAAGGTGCTGGACAGGCCGAGATAAATGTTACCAACCACGAGCGCCGGGGGATCGACGGTCATTAGGCCGCCGCTGCTTACCGTCACATATCCAACTTGCCCACCGACTTTTACGGTCAACTCACCGCCATTTGATACGGTAATGTGGTCGGCCATGCCCACATCCGCGGAAGAAATCGGACCGTATATGCTTGAGGTGGCAATAAATCCCTGCAGGCCAACGGCTTCGTAGCCGCCACCATCAATTACAGTGCCGATAGCAGAGCCGCCCGCGACGATCTGCTGCCCTCCATTTAATAACGTGGTATTCGAGGCGACTCCGGGCGGGGCGGAATGAGTGTTCGAGTATAAATAGGTCAGCACTCCGACGGATTGAACGCCTCCGCTGACCACCGTACCAGTTGCGGTGCCGCTCAGGACATCCTGAAACCCGCCGCTGCTGATGATCGTGCTCTCGGCAGAACCGCCGTAAAGATTCTGGGTACCGGCATTGATCGTTATGTCTGAGGTCAGACCGCCAAAATAAACTGCCTGTGAGTCGCCACTCGATAGCGTTAGGCCGCTCACGGTCTGCCCGGACGAAACGGTCGTTGTCGTCATTGTGCCCTCGCTGGAACATCCATAGCCTTACACGGAGCCAGGGAAGCTAAGCCTACGGGCGGGGCTACTTCAACTGTCATGGTTTGTTGATGTCTAGACAACGCACGCATAACCATTATGGGTATTAAAGTTCAAGCCATCAACGAGTGCACGGTACCATTTCTCCTTCGATGGATCGCCTCTCCATTCTGTAATGAATCGTGGCTGTGGGTTAGTTATGTAGTCGTGAAATAGAAGGAACGACCGCCGATCTGACTCCGGTAAGTCAAATGCCAGCACGTCATGGGCATCCTGTAAACACCCAACGATTTCCGCATCAAGGCCCAGCGCCAACATTGCGCTATAGACGTCCACGCCATTACTCATCTCTCGTGACCTCAAAGAGTAGAGCCCAGTGGCTTATGGTGAGGGCATCCCGGCGGCCTGCTTCGGCGGCTAAAGGTTGCCGTGCCATCATTGGAAGCGTAGCAGTTTGCCTGATCTATCTATACCCCCTCCCTTGATGGGAGAGGGTTGCGTGAGGGTGAAACGAGCCGTTTGCATCACTATTACGCCGGACGCGTTTTCACTATTCAGAGCCCTGCTGTGCCTTCCTGGTCACCGCGTCCATCATCTTCGGCATCATGACCGGGCCTAGATGGACGGTAACGGACTCGATGTCTCCCGCGAAAGCGCCGGCACCTTGATACTCGTCCGAGACCGTCGCGCCGGTGTCGCTGCCGATATCGAAGGTCTCGCCCAGGCCAGCGGTGATGTTGATGGTGCGGTCGACATGGCCCTGCCCAACCTCTTTGCCGTCGACCAGGATATGCATCGTGCCGCCGGTTGCCGGCTGCGGATCGCGCTCGAACCGGAACGTCACCGTCGCCGCGCCTTTGGGCAGCGGCGCGCCGGCGGCGACCCGATAGCGGTCGGCGGGGTTCTGCGAGATCGCCTCATAGGCCACCGGCACGCCGTCCTTGAGGTAAAAGGCCCAGCCGCCGAAGCCGCTGCCGTCGGCGACCAGCACGCCGGTCTGCCTGGCGTCGGTCACCTTGATCTTCGCCTCGACGGTGAAGGAACGCAGCGCCAGGCTGGGCGCCGTGCCCTGAGCGATGCTGATATCCTTGCCCCAATAGGTAAAATCGGTCCGGCCCGTGGCGTAGGCCGCCGTATGGGCGAACGAGCGGCGGACGCCGAAATCGTCATCCAGCGGCAGCACCTGGTTGGCCTTGGCCTCCTGTAGCCAGATGTCCTGCATTTCCTTAAGCTTCGCCGGCTGGGCCGCCGCCAGGTCGTGCGACTGGCTGAAATCGTGCTTCAGATCGTAAAGCTCCCACTGATAGGAGGTTTCGGCCGGTCCCTCGGGCTTCATCTGCACCCAGGGGAAGCGGCGCACCTTGGTGTTGGCGAGCCAGCCGTCGTGATAGATGCCGCGATTGCCGATCATCTCGAAATACTGGGTCGTGTGCCGCTCCGGCGCGGCCGCGTCGGCGAAGCTGTAGCCGAGGCTGGTGCCCTGAACCGGCTGCTGCTCGACCCCGTTCACCATATGCGGTGCCGGCAGCCCGGCGGCCTCCAGGATGGTCGGCACGATATCGATCACCGAGCTGAACTGCGCGCGGATCTGCCCGTGCGCCGCGATCCTGGCCGGCCAGGACACGACCATGCCGTTGCGTATTCCGCCCAAATGGGAGGCGACCTGCTTCATCCATTGGAACGGCGTGTTGAGCGCCCAGGCCCAGCCGGCAGGATAAAGCTCATAGGTCTTCGGCCCCCCCATCATGTCAAGGTGCTTCAGCAGGTAATCGGTCGTGTCGTGCGCGCCGTTGGCCAGCATGCCGATCTCATCGGTCGTGCCCTCCGGCGTGCCCTCGCCCGAGGCACCGTTGTCGCCGGCGATGAAGATCACCAGCGTATTGTCAGCCTTGCCCATGCGCTGGATCTCGTCCAGCACCCGGCCGATCTGGGCATCCTGATAGGCCAGCATGCCGGCAAACACTTCCATATAGCGGGCATCGACCTTTTTCTGCTCGGGCGTGAGCGAATCCCAGGCCGGCAGCGCATCGGGGCGCGGTGTCAGCGCCGTGTCGGCAGGAACGACGCCGAGCTTTTTCTGGCGGGCGAGGCTCTGCTCGCGCAGCGCATCCCAGCCGCCGTCGAATTGGCCCTTGAACCTGGCGATCCAGTCGGCCGGCGCTTGATGCGGGGCATGGCCGGAGCCGGGAGCGTAATAGACGAAGAATGGCTTGGTGGGGTCTGCGGCCTGCTGGTTGTGCAGGTAATGGATGATGGCGTCGGCCAGCGCGTGGTCGAGGATTTCCCCGGCCGGCAGGTCGGGCGCGCGGTCGGTGTTGTGGAACAGGCGCGGCGCCCATTGGTCGGTATCGCCGCCCTGGAAGCCGTAGAAATATTCGAACCCCCAGCCCGTCGGCCAGAGATCGAACGGCCCCGAGGCACCGGCCGACCAAGCCGGCGTATTATGGTTCTTGCCGAAGAAGGCGGTGTTGTAGCCGTTGTCCTTCAGCACCTCGCCGATGGTCGCGGCGCTGCGCGGGATGACCGCGTCGTAGGCGGGAAAGCCCAGCGCCGTGTCCTCCAGGCTGCCGAATCCGACCTGATGGTGGTTGCGGCCGGTGAGCAGCGCCGCCCGCGTGGGCGAGCACAGTGCCGTGGTGTGGAAGTCGGTATATTTGAGCCCGGCGGCCGCGAGCCGTTCCAGGTTCGGCGTCGGCACCGGGCCGCCGAAGGCGCTGGTGGCGGCGAAGCCGACATCGTCGGTCAGGATCAGAACGACGTTCGGCGCATCCTTGGGCGCCTTGACCGCGTGCGGCCAATCCTGGGTCGATTGCTCGATCGACGGCCCGATCTTGCCGGCGAACGGCGCCGGCGGCCGCGGCAGCACATCCTGCGCCCCCGCCGTTGCAGCCGACAGCATCAAGACGGCCGATGCCGCCGCGCAAAGTCCGAAACCCTTCATGGACCCTTCCCCCGCATCCCCGGCGCATTAGCGCAAGCTTGGTCGTCACTGTCGAGAAAATGATCGTTTAGTACGATACCGTATCGTATTGTACGCGCCGATGTAAAGCTTTACCTCAGCCGGAATCTCCGGCACACGGGTCCAAGGACATGGGTGGAGAAACAGTGCCGGAATCGATCGCCAGAGCGGGCACGGCAGGCCTGGGAAGGCGCCCGCGCATGCGGCTTTCCGAGCCGCGCGCGCGGCAGCTGATCGATGCGGCAATGGACGAGTTCCTGAGCAAGGGCTTCCGCCGCGGCAGCATCGAAAACATTGCCCGCGTCACCGGCGTCGGCAAGGCGACGATCTATCGCCACTTCACCGACAAGAACGGCATGTTCCAGGCCGCGGTGCTGGCCGAGATCGAACGGCTGGAAACGCCGCCTTACGATTTCGCCAGCACTTCCGGACCGCCGGCTGAGGTCCTTGAGGATTTCGCCCTGAAGGCGCTGGAGCTGTTTTGCCGCGAGCGCAGCCTGGCCCTGCACCGCATGATCATCGAGGCCGGGCATGTCTTTCCGATCCTGGCGCGTGCGGTCCACGACCGGCTGACGGAATGGAGCCTGGGACCGCTCAAGGCCTATCTGGCCGGGCTTGCCGACCGGGGGGCGATCGAGATCGACGATATCGACTGGGCGGCGCACCAGCTGGTGAACCTGGCGACGCACGGCATCCTGTTCCTGATGACGCCGCCGGCCGGCACGGCGGCACGGAAGGCCCTGGCGGCGGAGGCAATAGCGGTGTTCCTGGGCGGCGCCCCCGCTATGCGGCCGCCAGCCCGCGCATGAACAGGGCGACGGTCAGCCTTGCATAGACCTCGCGGTCCTTGCGGTTTGCCGGCGCGCTGCCCATCACCGCCTGGCTGCCCTCCGACGCCATCAGCGCAAAGCGCACCGCGGCCCGCGACGGGTCGGGAATCTTGAGGACGCCGGTGTCGGCCAGGGACTGGATATAGGTCCTGATCCAGGACACGCTGGCCTGGAAGCGGAAGGCGTGGTGGCGCGCAATCAGGTCGCCGAAATTCACCGCCGCGCCGATCAGCACCCGGTTCATCGCGACCGTCGCGGCGTCGACATGATTGTCGTAGATCCAGCGCGCCGCCTCGAACAGCACCGCTTCCGGCGCGCGCTTGTCCTGGGTCAGGTCCGGCAGGTTCTGGAAGCGCCGCATGTCCTGGACGATCACCGCCTCGAACAGGTCGGCCTTGTCGCGGAAATGGCTATAGAGCGTGTGTTTGCTGATCCGCGCGGTACGGGCGATCTCGTCCATCGTGGTGTCGGCGAAGCCGCCCGCCAGGAAGGCCTCCTTGGCGGCGTCGACGATATGGCTGCGCGGATCGGCGGCGGTCTGCTCGCCGCTGTTGCTCTGTCTCACCATGGCGGGCAGCTTAGCCGCCCAGCCGATCCAGGCGGAAGCGCGAAATATCGTGCGGGGTCGCGCCAACGGTGGCGAGGTCGGCCACGATCTCGCCGATCACGCCGGCGAACTTGAAGCCGTGGCCGGAACAAGGTGACGCGATCACGATCTGCGGGTAAAGCGCGTGGCGGTCGAGGATGAAATCCTCGTCGGGCGAATGGGTGTAGATGCAGGTCTTGAGCTGCCGCACCGGTCCGGCGGCGCCGGGGATATAGCGCTTGAGCATGTCCGCCACGGGCGCCGCATCCGCCGCATCGCCGTCCTGGGCCGCATCCCCCGCCCGCTCCAGCCTCAGCCCCGGAAGATGGGAGGCAGCCTTGACCCCGGTGCCGGCGAGGTCGGGGAAGCCGTAGATGATCTGATCCTCGGATTCGAGCAGGAAAACCGGGAAGCGCTCCGGCGTCACCAGCTCAGGCTGCGCCGGATCGAACCAGGCGAGGACCTGCCGCGTCAGCCTGAGATGCGGTTTCAGCTCGGGAAACAGCTCGCCGATCCAGGCGCCGGCCGAGACGATGACCGCCCCGGCCTCGACCATGCTGCCGTCCGCCGTCTTCAGCCTCACGCCGCGGGCGGTGGGTTCGACCGACGTCACCTCCGTGTGCGTCCGCACCTCGGCGCCCAGGCCCTTGGCCGCCGCGACATGCGTGTCGATCGCCAGCTCCGGTCGCAGGAAGCCGCCGTCGGCCTCGAACAAAGTCTCCCAATGGTTCGGCACATCGAAAGCCGGGAAGCGCTCGGCGACCTGGCGGGCCAACAGCATCTCGTGCGGCAGATCGTGCTCGACCGCCGCCCGGCGCGCGCCATCGACCACGGTCGCGCCGGGGATGCCGGATTCGAGAATGCCGGTGATGGTCAGCAGCCCGGCGCCGGTGGCCCGTTCCAGCGCCCGCCAGTTCTCATAGGCGCGGCGCAGCAGCGGCACATAAGATGGATGCTCGAAATAGGCCATGCGGATGATCCGGCTCTCGCCGTGGGACGAGCCGCCCTCATGGCCGGGCGTCGCCCGCTCCAGCCCGATGACACGCTGTCCGCGCGCCGCCAGGTGATACAAAGCCGCGCTGCCCATCGCCCCCAGTCCGACGATGGCGACGTCATAGACGGCCATGGGTCAGGCTGCCGTGCGTTCCAGCACCACGACCGGGATTTTGCGGCTGCCTGCCTTGGCCTGATAGTCGTTATAGGGCGGATAGAGCTTCGCCGCCGTGTCCCACATGCGCGTACGCTCATCCCCCTCGGCGACGCGGGCGCGGACAGCGATCTTGCTTCCGGGGAAGGCGACCCAGGCCTGTGGGTTGGCCTCCAGGTTGCGAAACCACAGCGGATGCTCAGGCGCGCCGCCCTTGGAACCGATGACGTAGAAATTGTCGCCGTCGCGGAAATAGAAGATCGGCGTATCGACCTGGCGGCCCGATTTCCGCCCGATCGTGGTCAGCAGGAAGGTCGTCACCGGCTTCACCCCGGCCTGGCGGCAGACGATCCAACTGATCAGCGAAATGCCGAAATTGCGCACCAGAAACTTCTCGATCGCAAACAGGAATCTCATCGCGGCCCCCGATCCTTGGGACCGGACTTTAGCCGCTTGCACGCTATTCGGCCATAAGTACGCGGGGTTTAACCCACAGCCGGCGCGGCATCCCATTCCCATCGGATTTTGTCGTTGCCTATCCGAGGCATAACAGGCGACAAGGCCAAGGCGGCAGCCGCGGCTGTCGGGAGTTCGGGAGTGGAGAAAGATAATGATACAGCGCAGAAGCGTGCTCGCCGGCGGCGGCGCGGCCCTCATGATCGGCGGTCTGGCGCGCGGGGAGGACAAGCCTAATCCGCTGGCAGCCGCGATTGCGCCGGACGGGGAGTCAATTAAGGTCGTGCGAATCCTGGTGAAACACCGCGGCAAAACCCGCGTCGCGGGAGGGCAGGGTTGGCGCCGATCAGTCCCCTTACCCGCTGTTCAAGCAGTTTCTGACCGCCAACGCGACGGCCACCGCAATCTATGCCGCCCCGCCGCACCACAAGATCAAGGACATGAAGGCGCCGTCCAAGGCCATGCTGTTCATCGCCGCCGGCGAGACCGTGTTCAAGGCCGGCGGCGCGACGCAGCGCTGCCCCGCCGGCACCGCCGTGCTGATCGATGCCGGCAGTGGCGCAGGCCTCGTCGAAACAGCCGGGCCGGACGGCTATACGGCGATCAAAGTGCAGCTGGCGGACTGAGGGAGGAAAACATGGCCAAACCGAAATTCCTGAACAAGGACGGCACCGCCATCGCGGCGCTGCGCACCTATACCGACGACCAGGGCAAGACCCATTGCGGCGTGGTGGAGTGGAAGGGCGCGCCAGTGCCCAAGGGCGAGACCTCGATCGTGCCGCCCGGCTGCACCCGCTATTACGAAGGCAAGGCGATCTCGATGCTGATCCGCCGCTTCGTTCCCGGCATGAAGACCGACTATCACACCGATCCGGCGAACCAGCATCAGGTCACCTTCATGATCGACGGCGAGGCCGCGGTCGGCGCCAAGGACGGCACCGCGTTCCATCTGCGCCCGGGCGAATTCGCCGCGGTCGAGGACGATCATGGCGAGGGCCATACCGCCGTCGACGCGACCGGCAAGGGCTTCACCCAGCTGTTCGTCGCCGTGCCGGCGAACGAGTAATTCATATTTTGAATTCTTCGCGAATTGATATTTAATCAAAATGAAAACTTAAGTAATTAAAGTAAATAAATCAGGAATTCCTGAATTATTTATTGACGTGATTTTTTATTCGGCCTTACGCTTCCCGGACAAATAACGGTCGGTCGGGACCGCTGACATTTTGGGGAGGCGTTCGATGGTAAGAACAATGCCGAGCAACCCGTGGCGATGCGCGGATTTCCTGGAGCGGGTGCGCCCGGGATTCGCCGTGTCGGTGGCGCTGCATGTCGGGCTGTTTCTAGTGCTGGGCTATTTGCTGGCGTTCCACCGCGGCTTGGTGGTGGAAGCCCCGCCGGAAGATCCGCCGTTCGTCCTCGTCAACCCACCGACGATCGCGCCACCGCCGGTCCAGGTACGGACCACGACCGAGGTGAAGACAATCAAGATCAAGCCAACGCAACATATTCATCTCGGAACGCCGCCGACGCCCTTCGGTTCGACAGATCAAACGAACGAAGACGCGGCCAAGGGCCCGCCAGTCCTGGTGCCGGCCGCCCCGCCGCGGATCGATAATCCGGTGCCGATTTATCGCGGTGCGCTGGTCTATCCGGATCGCGCCGCCGATGCCGGGCAGCAAGGCTATGTCGACTTCGACTTCATCATCGAGCCGGACGGCACGGTCGGCGATCCGCACGTTATCTCGGAGCTGCCGCCGGGCTACGGCTTCGCCGCCTCAGCGATCAAGGCGTTCCCGAAATGGCGCTTCAAGCCGATGCTGAAGGATGGTGTGCCGATCGCGGCGCCGGCCCGTATCCGAGTTTCGTTCAAGCTCGGTTGATGTTTCCCGGAGCCGTCAGAGTGGCGGCTCCGGTTCCTTCTTGCCCAGACCGGGCGGCGGCATGACGGCGATGTCGTGGAATCCCGCCGCCTCGATCGCCGCGATCACGCGCTTCGTGTAGGCGGTCTTGGCATTGGCGCCCATGCGGAAATAAATCCGCTCCGTCTGGCGGCCGGTCGCTTTCAGCGTTTCGGTCAACTGGTCGGTGTCGAGGGTCTTGCCCTGGAAAAAGACTTCGCCGTCCTGGATGAAGACTGTGAGGGGAGTATTGTCGGCGTGGACTGGCAGTGTAAGGAGCGCAAGGATGAGGAGCAAAGTCCCGGCTTTCACGCTCACCCAACCCTCACCCATCGAGGGAGAGGGCTTTATTTGCGGGTTGGTCCTTTCATATCCCACCCCCTTGATGGGGGAGGTTAGGAGAGGGTGGAAATCTATCCACCTGGAAAACCCTAGGCCCAACTGAGATCGTGCTTCCTGATCGGGGTCGAGCGGATGCGCTTGCCGATGGCGCGGAAGATCGCGTTGCCGATGGCGGGGCCGACCGGACCGGCCGGCGGTTCGCCGAGCTCGGAGAAGCGGTCGTGGCCGGACAAGCCGCCGAAATGGATATTGACCTGCGGCGTGTCGCCGGTGCGCAGGATCGGATACTGGTCGAAATTGCCCTCGACCATGCGGCCGTCCTTGACGTTGACCTCTTCGTTCAGCGCCATGTTGAGGCCGAAGATGACACCGCCCTGGGCCAGGTTCAGCACCGCGTCCTGGTTGACCACCCGGCCGCAATCGAACGCCGCGTCAAGCTGGTGGACCTTCAGGATGCCGCTCTTGGTCACCTCCACGGTGGCGACGATGCCGACCGTGGTGCCGGCCTCGGCCTTGCCGTTCATGCCCCAGTTGGCGATGGCGAGCCCCTGCCCCGTGCCTTTAGGCAGGCTCTTGCCCCAGCCTGATTTGTCGGCAACCTCGCGCAGCACCTTCGCCCAGCCCGGATCGGGCCAGCTCGCGAGCAGCTTCAGCCGGTATTCCAGCGGGTCCATCCCCGCCGCCAGCGCGCATTCGTCGATGAAGGTCTCGACCATGAAGGCATAGGAGTTATAGCCCGGCCCGCGATAGGCGCCGGTGACGACATGGATCGGCAGCAGCCGCGCATCGACCAGCACGTTGGGCACGCAGCCCAGGAAATAGGGGCTGTCGGCCAGGCGCGGGAAATGGCCCTTGGAGGCCTGGCTGGCGATCAGCACCGCCGGCATGCCGGTCTTGTCGAGCCCGGCCTTGAGCTTGGCCGCGACCAGCGGGCGGTATTTGCCCTGGCGCGTCTGCTCCTCGCGCGACCAGATCGTGTGGACCGGGCGGCCGGGGAATTTCTTGGCGATGGCGACGACCATCCGCAAGTCGTCGGCGAAGATGCGCCGGCCGAAGGCGCCGCCGATGAAGGTCTGGTGGAAGGTGACCTTGGACGGGTCCATGCCGGCCTCGTCGGCGGCGACCCAGAAGGCCTGCTTCGACTGCTGCGCCGGATGCCAGACCTCGAGCCTGTCCGCCGTCACCAAGGCCGTGCCGTTCAGCGGCTCCATCGGCGCCTGGTCGGAGAACGGGGTGACATAGGTCGCCTCGACGACTTTGTCCTGCCTGTCGATCAGCGTCACGTCGCCGGTCTGCTTCTCGACCTTGTCGGCGGGCTTTTCCAGCGCGGCGACGCAGGCATCGACCATCTGGCCGGTGGTCTTCCACTGGGCCCCTGCCCCGTCGTCCCATTCGACCTGGACGGTGTCGAGCGCCTTGCGCGCCTGCCAGTAATGCTCGGCGATCACCGCGACGGCGGCGCGCACCACCGTGTCGGCATAGCCGAACGGCGCGCCGGTCTTCATGTTCTTCAGCCCGCGCGGCTCGTCCGGATCGACCGTGACCACCGCCAGCACGCCCGGCATGGTCTTGGCCTGGGCGGCGTCGAAGCTTTTGATCTTGCCGCCATGGACCGGCGATTGCCGTAGCGCCGCATAGACCATGCCAGGCACGCGCACATCCATGCCGTAAATGGCGCTGCCATTGACGATCTGCGGGATGTTGAGCTTGGCCGGCGAGGCCTTGCCCAGCAGGGTCCACTCGCTCTGCGGCTTGGGCGCGGGCTCGGCCGCCAGCTTGATCGTCGCGGCCTTGGCCGCGATGTCGCCATATCGCAAGGTGCGGCCGGAGGGGGTGTGGGTCAGCACGCTGTCCTTGGCGGCGATCTCGGCCACCGGCACCTTCCATTCGGCGGCAGCCGCTGCCTTCAGCCGCTCCCGGGCGCTGGCGCCCATCTGCAGCATCAGCTTCATCCGCTCCGGGCTGGTCGAGCGGCCGCTGAAATAGCCGGTCGGCGCATCGCCCAGGGCATAGACATTCTCACGATAGTCGCGGCTGGGCGGGGCGAACTCGGCGCGGATCTTGTTCCAGTCGCAGGCGAGCTCCTCAGCCACCAGCATCGGTGTCTGGGTCATCGTGCCGTTGCCGATCTCAGGCGTCGCCACCCGCACGGTCACGATGTCGTCGGGCCCGATCGCGATCCAGGGATTGAGCTCGGCCCCGGTCATCCCGTCGGCGTCCGCCCATGGCAGCTGCCCCAGGAAGGCGGCATCGGCGTCGACGATGCCCAGCGCCATGCCGCCGCCGAACGCGGCGGTGGAGATGATGAACTGGCGGCGGCTGAGTGTCGGCATGCTTCCCATCGCTGCCCTCAGACCTTCGACCCGGAGGCGGCCTTGTGGATCGCGGCGCGCACACGTGGATAGGTGCCGCAGCGGCAGATATTATCGACATAGGCGTCGATATCCGCATCGGTCGGGTTGGGAATGTTTTTCAGCAGGGCAGCCGCGGCCATCAGCATGCCGGATTGGCAATAGCCGCATTGCGGCACGTTCATCTCAACCCAGAGCTGTTGCAGCACGTGGCTGGAATCCGGGGACAGCCCCTCGATCGTGGTGACATTGGCCCCGGCCGCCGATTCCAGCGGCACCTGGCAGGATCGGGTGGGCGTGCCGTCGAGATGCACGGTGCAGGCGCCGCACTGGGCGATGCCGCAGCCATATTTGGTGCCCGTCATGCCCAGATGGTCGCGCAGAACCCACAGCAGCGGCGTCGACGGATCGGCGTCGATGCTGTGGCTTTGCCCGTTGACGGTCAGATCGTAAGGCATCTCACAAAGATAGTTACGGCGTGGCGGTATGCCAGACGAACGCGCCCATTCCCTTCACGCCGAGGTCGGCCATGATGAAGGGATCGTTGCCGGCCATGATGTCGTAGGTATCGTTGCCCAGCATGTCTCCCGGCTTCTTGTCGCCGGAATAGCTGTAGACGGCGAAACCGCGATAGGTCCACTGCTTGCTGCCGTCGTCGCGCACCGCCACGTCCCAATAGCCGGAGGCCTGCGCATCCGGCGGGGCCTGCAGCGGAATCCAGGTCTTGGCGCATTCCGCGTCGCAAGACTTGGTGCCCAGTATCTTGCCGACCATTGCATTGCCGCGCGAGCCCATCCGCAGATTGTGGCCGGTATTGGTGCCGACCACGCGGTCGCGGACATAGAGCGGCATGCCGTTCGTCGCGGTCGCCATCGTCGAGGCGCCGAAGCGGTTGCGGGTCACGATCACGCCCTGGGGCATGAAATTGCGGAACACGGCGGCGGCATGCCATTTGCCGTCCAGGCCGTTGCCGTTGGCGTCGCCCGGCTCGACATCGCCGTCATAGGCATAGAGCGGCTTGCCCTTATAGGCCCACTGGAACATGCCGTCGCCGCGGTCGACCACGGTGAAGTTGGGGATCGGCTTGGCGAGCTGGGCCGCGACATAGGGCGACCAGTGATCGGTGCAGGGCGCCGCCGTGCAGGTCGGCTTGCCGTTCATCGGATCGCCGTCGAACGTATAGAGCGGCATGCCCTGCTCGTTCGCCAGCACCTCGCCCGCCGCCGTGGTCGAGTCCATCATGGCAAGGCCGTCCGGCAGCTTGTAGCCCTCGCCCGGCTTGAACAGAGCGATATGCCAGACCCCGTCCTTGCCGTTGCCGTTGCCGTCCATCGGCGTCTTGTCCTGGGCGTAGGTGTAGAGCGGCTTGCCCTTGAGCGCCCACTGCTTGGCTCCGTCGTCACGGGTTGCGACGCTCCAGTCGCCGAACGGCTTGGCGTCGGCCGGAGCGGCCAGGGGAATCCAGGTCTTGGCGCATTCCGCGTCGCAGGCGGATTTGCCGCCCTCGTCCTTGTCGAAGGTATAGAGCGTCATGCCCTTGGCGTCGGCATAGGCGGCCGCCGTGGCGGGAATCTGGATGCCGCCGGTCGCCAGCAGCACGGTGCCGCCCGTGCGCGCGATCGCATAGGTGACCCCGGGCGGGGTCGCCATCGGCGCCGGCTCGGCCAGCGCCAGCACGGTCCCTTGCGGCCCCCTGTTCGTGCCGAGATAACCCCCGCCCGCGACGAAGGCCAAGCCGAACCCGCCGATGACCATTGGAGTTTTGCCGACATTTCGCGTCCCTTGGGCGCAGATCTTCGTGGTGTCGCTCAAGTA